>NZ_JBNNMF010000004.1:0-215438 GCF_050272495.1 Solibacillus cecembensis
GCGAAATTAAACAACCAGTCGCCGGTTCAATACCGACAACTGGTTGGATAAATGCTTTTTTGACCTCTGTCTTATATACGGGGGTCAGTCCCATGCTTTGCGCTGCCTTTTTTTGTTTCGCAGTTTGTGTCAAATGCGACATGAAAACTTCCATTGTCTTATTCAACTAACCTGCCCCGTTAGTAAAAAATGCTTTACTCCTTATTGAGGTAACGCACCCGTTAGCTTAATAAGGAATTTTTGTTACTCCTCTTCACTATCAAGTAAATAACCAACAAATTCTTCGTGTAAAGCAACTTCTTTTTTTAATTGTATTCACGATTATTGTTATAAAACTGAATAATAAAGTTGTTTAATTCGAGAGCTTTTACGTTTGCCCTCAATTATAAAGAAAATTTCCCACCATGATAACAATAGTAAGTTTCAGCTTTAAGATTTTTAATCTTTCTTAAAGACTGCTGTGCATTATCGACATCTAGACAAAAGTTTGGATTTGCAATGATCAATTCCTGTTTTTCATTAACAGCTGTATCACCCGTAATTACGCTATTCAATCTGGGGAAATACAATGAAATATGTCCTGAAGTATGCCCCGGAGTTGCTATTATCCTACATTTTTCATCTAAAATCATATCACCATCATGTACCTTTTCATCAACTGAAATATGCTTCAAATTCTTTAATTGCTGTATAAACCAATTACCAAAATCGACTTCGCTTTTCGGCATAGTCTTTAGCATTTCTTCAGCTTGAATCAATCTCTCTGACTTCATTTCACCACTAATGTATTTTGATTCAATTTCACTAGCTATAATGTTAATCCAAGGATACTTTTCTTTGAAATCATATAAGGAACCTATATGGTCATCATCATAGTGAGTAATGATAATATTCTTTAAATTCTTCATTTCATATCCATTTTTTAAAATTTCATTCTCTATTAAAGTTAAAAAATTTGCATACCCTGTATCGACCAAGGTTAATTCATTATTCAATATAATTAAGCTAGGATAAATGTAATTTTTTTGTCCATTAAATTCAAATTCAATTGGTAGTTCTAATATCTTCATGTTTCTTCCTCCATCAATTATTTATTCAAACACTGAACAAGCATTATTTGTTTTTAAGATTACATCATAATTATTAGTAAAGATAGATAAAGAATAGTAATGAAACATTTAATACCTAACAATACTTTTTACCCATACTGATTTGTAATTAGACATCATATTTTAGATTTAAAAAAACAAAAAGGCTATCTGGTGTATTATTTTAATAATTCCCCAGACTAGCCATATCAATTATTTTATTTCTTTTTTTGCATAAACAATTTTTTTGATTGTTTCAACTGATAAAAAATACTTTTCAGATATTTCTTGGATGTTCATTCCATACTCAAAGTTTTCTCGAATGTTGTGATTTCGATGATTCAGTTGCTTTTGTATACCACTAACAGAACCCCACTTTTTTCGAGTGGTTTGTTGTATTGGAATATACAATATTTCCCCTTGTATATATTTTTGAACTTCGGCCAAAAGCTCTTTTGGTAATACTTTTGTAGCATTTATATATTTCAAATTTGCTCGCTCCTTATTTCGATTTAACATAAATAAGGTGCAAAGCCAAAATATTAGAATTATTATCTAGCGATTAAATATTTTTCCCCATGCAAAGTATCGCTTTTCTAAATAAAGGCTTTGCATGAGTTTGGGTTTTATTTCTTAATGTAATAGATTTATTTTTCAATTAAAACACTCCTTTGGATAATCATATCCAAAGGGGTGAAACGATGCAACTTTATTAAAAACGGTACATCTTTACAAACGGTATAACTTTATTTCAAACCTACAATTGGAGGGGGCCATTTGTAATGCAAGAACTAAACAAGTAGAAAGTCAATTGCCCATCACCCACGCAACCAGAATTCAATATCAAGTGACTCAGAAATTGCACCAATTTCTCTCAATACTTTTAATTGCGATTCAGTTTGTTCATCGAAAACTTCATGTTTCATATGAGACCACCTTTTACTCAATTTTTAACTAATTAGAGAGTTGTTATGAATACATTCTTATTCAACTAAACTGCCCAGTTAGTTTAAGTGTAACATTTCACAATGGATCACCGAAGCCTACTTGATGTCTTAGACATAAAAATAGACCATCGAAATGATGGTCTTGTTTAACTAAAGCCCCCGTTAGTTGAATAAGGCTTAGATTATAGGGATATTTCAGATAAAAGTTTTTATTTTGGGATTCATTTCTTTAGTGATTTCTTTTTTCTTGATACATTTTCTGTTCTCGGGCTATTTGATATACGTATTGCTTTCGAGATTATCTTTAATGACCTCAGTAGGAATTATGAACTCCAAAGCGCCCATTGCCCCTGGTGCTACCTCGTATTTGTCAAAGCAAATGACCAACTTACCCTCGTTATTGATGTAGAAACTTTGATTTCTATCAATATTTACAAATGATACCTGTTCAGGATATTCAACAATCCCTGCTACCTCGTAGTAATTACTGCTATCTTTCTTATAATTTGCGATCATTTGCTCAATGATATTGTTGCTGATGTAATAAATGTAATTATCATCTTTGAAAAGACTTGGTAATGTAATTAAAAGTTCGTTCTTTTTATCTATCGTATCGAATTGTCTTGCGGAATAACCATTTGATGTGCTGATTTCATAACGTTCGATAGCAAGGATTTGATCGTTGTCGGTTTTCACTTCATAACCTCCTTTGACTCCAATATGCCCACCGCCCACGCTTTCAACATATTTCATACTTTCCTTGAAGGCTTCATATTGTGCTTGGGCTTCAACCATATATTTTTTATTCAAGCTTGCTTCAAATTCAGTGTTCTCCAATCCTTGTAAAGCTGGTACTTGGATATCGGCTTTATATGTTTCATCTTCTACTTTAAATTCGTGGAAGGAAACAACTTTTGCTAGACTACCAATGACAGGCACGTCTTTTACTGAAGCCGCAAAGGATTCACTCGTGTTCACACCTAATATAAAAAATAGTGCTGCTGCCGCTACCCCTCCAGTAATTTTTTTAGGCAATTTTTTATGATTTTTATTGTTCTTCATTCCTTGTTTTATTGCATGCCTAACAACAAAATCTAATTCTTCTGGAATAGGAATATTGTCATTTTCTTTTTTCATTTGTTTTAATTTATCATCCATTATTAATAATTCTCCTCAATCATATCGATGCGTAATATTTGTAACGCTTTGTACAACCTTGTTTTAACAGTACTGACATTTTCATTTAAGATCTCAGCAATTTCACCTAGTTTGAAGTCTTCGATGTATCGGAGTATAATCACGCTACGGTACTGCTCGGGTAGCGCATTGATTGCTGTATTTAAATCAACATTTTCATAATTATCCACCATTCCTGTATCTAAGTTAGATAGTATCGCGTCATCTATAACCATAAGTTTTTTCTGTTTCCGAAGCAGGTCAAGGGCCGTATTCACGACAATTCGATAGAACCATGTTCTGATATACTCAGGATTTTTTAATGAATTCTTATTAGAGAACGCTTTATTAATGGCATCATGCACCACATCAAGTGCATCTTCCCGATTTTGTACATATTGGTAAGCCAGTCTGTAGTACTTTTCTTGATTCTGCATCACAAAATCTGCGATGTTTGTCCCTAAATCTGTTTTGTTCATCTTTTACAACTTCTCCTTAAGGTGAAAATTCATTATAAGTGCACTCTATAAGCTTGACGTACAGCTAATCTAAAAAGTTTGCTAAAACAAATAAAATAAAACAATTCAATTAATCTTCTTTTATTACGTTACTGATGATGAAAGATTAACAACAAAACAAGTAAACTATCTAGATGTCGATAAAATCTTCACTCTTCATGTAAAGTGACAATAAAGTTACTTAATTTTAAAAGCTCAAACAAGCATAACCCCGTCCTAGATTTAGAACGGGGTTAAAAATATTGTTGTTTAATTTTTGATGTAAGATACTCCACTCCACTAAAAAATATAATAATAAAGTCGTTTTAAAATCTAAGTCTTATTCAACAATAGCGCCCATGAGCCTCCTCGGCAATTTCTACACCGACAACTAGATGCATTGAGGAATGTTTTCAATGAGTTGATTTTCTTGTCCTACGATTTAAACTTCATCGTAGAGCGTCCTCCTAGATGATGGGCTTTTGAGGCATCGACCTCGTATGCAACCCTATCGTACCGAGGCCTTGTTTTTTTGCAAAGACCAAATTTTTCGTTTCACAGAAATTCTATCGGGATCTTAAATCTACAAAGACCTATTTTAGCAGTTCGAAAGATTTATTAATATTCAAATCACCGTACAGTTGGTCAAACAGCTTGCCGTCTTCCGACTGGGGAGCAAACGGATTGGACTGCGGTACCGTATACACATACACCATGCCATTGGCTTCCGTAATGACGCTCCCTACAGGCGGCCCTTCTTCGCTTGAGAGGCGACTCCAATCATTTTTTGAAAATACGGAGATCATCATCAGCATCTCAGTATCTTTTCCATTTTTTGTCGTATAATCGAACTGCACTACATGCTTAGCCGATGGCATGATTTGATTTGCATTTGTGCCAGCATATTGGCTTGCCTTGTAATGTCCGTTCCATGATGCAGGCAATTTATAACTGAAGTTTGCCTGAGAATTTGTGTATAGTTCTTGGTTATCCGCCAAAACATCTTTGAGTTTATTTCCTTCCCAAGTTAAGATCAGATGATCCACGTATCCACCATTTCCTCCTTGAGGGGCCGTTACGATAATATCGTTCACTTTGTTGCCCGTATAGTCACCAATAATCAAGTTTGGTTCTCGGGCTGATTCCACATACATTTTTCCATCCGTCCCTTTGAACATCCAATCATATTTTATGTATCTTTTAGTTTTTCCCTCCTGCACGATGATGGATAAATCATTCGCATACGCATCCAGTTTTCCATCAATCTTTTCTTTTGTACCCACCAATATCACATTGTCTTTAACTGAATTACCGTCAATATCGGACACCTTGCAGTCGAGTACATACGTATTTTCCTTAAGTTTAAGTTCGGGTACTCTAAATTTTTGACCAATTTCTATTTTTGGTAACTTTTTTTCGGATTGCTGAGCTACCACTTTTTGATCTGAAGCTGCCTGTTTTGCCAACGAAACTTGTGGCGCCCCGATTCCAACTGCACAAATGAAACCTGCCAACACTAAATAAGGAATTTTCTTTACGTACTGCTTTTTCATTTTCAAAACCTCCATTTATTCATTTTTGTCTCTACATAAGTAAGACGTATGAGGTCCCCTAAAAAGTTTGTTTTTGGATTGGAGGAGAAAGAAATCTTTTTTTATAAACAGTACCTAAAAGGGGTAACGTCAGGTAAATGCGGATTTACAACGATAAGGAAAGCCTAATTTCTCGGTGGTGTAAGTGAGAAATTAGGCTTTAGTTACTTCATAAAAGCGCCCTTTTG
Source organism: Solibacillus cecembensis (assembly GCF_050272495.1). NCBI lineage: Bacteria > Bacillati > Bacillota > Bacilli > Caryophanales > Caryophanaceae > Solibacillus > Solibacillus cecembensis. The sequence continues at coordinate 5,489 of NZ_JBNNMF010000004.1, forward strand.
TTGAATAGAATGACTCGCATTTTATTTAACAACTTTATTATTTTTTAAACGACATTATTGTGAATTAAACAACCTTTTTGTCATTTAACACTTCACAAAAAGTCGTTCTTCTTAAACTAACCTGCCCGTTAGTTTAAGTACATTTCTTCACAATCCTTACAATTACATTAACATAAATATCCAATAAAAAAATCATCTAACCTCTAAGGAATATACAGAGGAGAGATGATTTTAATCAAACTTTATTACAAATTATCGATCTTTAATATAAATAATCAATCTTTATTACAAAGCTACACTTAATGAAATATAAAAAGTTTGATTATAAAGTTTGATTATATATAATCAAACTCAAAATCCCTAAATATAAGGTCTGGCTTTATTTTATTATACTATTTACCCTATATTATATTTGTTTCCGTAGTAAGTGTTAATTGCCCACCCGGTTGAATTCCTTCGATTACTAATGGCTCCATATTGGCACGTGCTAAGTAAATAGCAACTGTTGCCCCTGCTGGTCCTGTACCTAAAATGACTACTTTTTTTCTCAAAACAATTGACCTCCCAATATAATTGAATGCTTATATATTGATTATAATAATGCATTGCTATATAACAATATACTTATATTATGTTTTACTAACCCTTTTTGCAACTATATATTTTCAATTTACAAAACTTTATTAAAAAAATCCGCTTATTTTAAATGCTCATTACTTCTTAGAACATTAGATTCCTTAGTCTCTTTAAAATCTTACCATTTTAAAGACCTTCACTAACTTTAATTGCAGTGAAGGTCTTTTTCTTTTATATAAAAGTTCTTTATTCCCAATTTCAAATGGGAAAATTCAAATTACATTTATTAAATCAATATTTGATGAATTTACCCAACTCTAATACGGTATATACGGTGGAAATAAATCATTGCGGAATGTATGTGCTCCCATATCCCAACATACTGCTAAATGCGTAGGTTTCATCAAATTTTGAGCCGTTAACACATGGCGGGCAAATCCTTGAACGCCATTAGAAGGAGTTCCGTCTTCTAATCTAATAAATTGATTCATTGCTGCTGATGCAAAATACGAACGGAATAACAGGGCCATCCCGTCAACTATTAATAAATGTGGTTTTGTCATAACTAAACGTCCTCTCTTTGTTACAAAAACCTATTATAACAAAAGTTATCATTGAGAAGGCGATTGAAGCTTAATGACGTTCACTCTATCCAATCAATGAGGTAACAAATAAGCAGCAATTTTATTAATATCTTTACTAAAAATACGATCCTCTGTCATGCTCGGCGCAATTGCTCGGAGCTCCTGCCATTTTTCATAAAGCTTTGGTGACATTTTTTGTGCATCGCGGTATTCTACTGCTTGAGCCGCACAAAATGCTTCAATAGCTAATACGTGGCGTACATTGGCAATAATCATTCGTGCATGACGTGCCCCCGTCGTTCCCATACTCACATGATCTTCCTGATTTGCAGAAGATGGAATCGAATCGACAGAAGCTGGGTGTGCTAATGTTTTATTTTCTGACACTAGGCTTGCTGCACTGTACTGTAAAATCATTGCTCCGGATTCTAACCCTGGATTTGCACTTAAAAAAGCTGGTAACCCTTCACTTAACGATGGATTGACTAAACGCTCAATTCGACGTTCTGAAACATTCGCTAGTTCCGCCACACCAATTTTCATAAAGTCCATGGCAAAAGCAATCGGCTGACCGTGGAAGTTACCACCCGAAATAACGACTTCCCCCTCTTCAAAAATAAGTGGATTATCCGTAGCCGCATTCATTTCAAGCTCTAACTTTTCCTTTACATAATTCAGCACTTGCCAGCTCGCTCCGTGAATTTGTGGAATACAACGCAGTGAATATGGATCTTGCACTCGTTTTTCCCCTTGGTGCGTAATGAGCTGACTGCCTTCTAGCCATTCACGCATACGTTTTGCAACGTCCATTTGCTCCTGCATCCCTCTTGCTTCATGCACAGCTGGATGGAATGCATCAATAATGCCATATAAAGATTCCATCGTCATCGCAGCAATCCATTCACTTGCATATGCTAACTTTTCGGCTTCAATATAATTCACAACACCTTGTGCGGTCATCGCTTGTGTACCATTAATTAAAGCAAGCCCTTCCTTCGCTTGTAATTTAATTTGTGGTAATTGATGTTCATTAAACACTTCATCTGAAGGACGAACTTCCCCTTTAACCCAAACTTCCCCTTCCCCAATAATCGCGAGCACTAAATGCGATAATGGCGCTAAATCTCCAGATGCCCCTAATGAACCTTGCTGTGGAATAATTGGATGCACTTTTTCATTGATCATCCATACTAAACGTTCAAGCACCTCTAAACGAATACCTGATAACCCTTTTAATAAAGCATTTAATCGCAGTACCATCATCGCTCTTGAAACAATTTCAGGAAATGGATCGCCAAAACCGCATGCATGTGAGCGAATTAAATTTAATTGCAAAGTACCTACTTCATGTTCTGCTATTTTGACATCACTAAATTTGCCAAAGCCAGTATTAATACCGTACACTGTTTTTTCCTGCTGCACAATTCGTTCAACGGCTTGTCGGCTTTTTTGCACCTTATCCATCGCTTCTTGACCGATTTCAACTTTTTCATGCTTGTATAAAATTTCTTCTAGCTGCCCCATTGATAATCTTTCACCGTTTAATTGAATCATGTATTCCGTCCCCTTTTATTGCCGTATTTTGTTAATGAACTTAGTTTATTTTATTATTGTACAAATAGTTAGATTTTTCTAGTACTTTATTCGATTTTCACTAGAAATATTAATTTATTCTCTAAAATCGTTATTTTATATGCTTAATAACACATTTTTATATACTTCATCTAATTCATTAACCTATTAACGAATCATCAATTTAGTATTTTAGCATAGTGAAGTTTCGAATTTTTCACCACAAAAAAGACATTTAGATAAATGCTCCAAATGTCCTTTTCCATTCAATTTATTTCATTCGTTTCATATCTCTTATTGCTTGTATGGATAGTCGAACTAATAATATCGCGCATAAAAATAAGCCTAAATAAGCGACCGCATTTAAGTAGACCGCAAAGCTAGATTGCATAAACTGGGAGATTGCTAATAGTGCGACCGAAATTATTCCAAAGGTAATTCCAACTAATAATAAGACGAGGCGTGAGAAAAGTTGGCTAATGAATAAGGAATTTGCCTTATCGGAAAAAATATCGTGATGTAAAATAATTTTCCCGCTTTCGACTTTCTTCACAAGCTGATCAATACGTCTTGGAATTTTGCGGATATTCGGTAACAGGATGGCTAATTCCTCTTCGATAAACGCTATTGTAGCACGAGGTTCCGTAAATGGTTTTGTAAAGCTCGTTTTTAAATAATCATTTGAAAATTCCTTTGCCTCTGTAAATATTTCAAAATCGGGATCAATGATGGATAATGTACCATCTAACGTCACAACCGCACGTAACGCAACATTAACCGCTGGATAAAAATGCAATCCAAATTCACGGACAACTGAAAAAATAGAATAAATTAATACATCTGTCGGTATTCGAGATACGTAATTTATTTTCAGTAAGATTTGACTAATTGCCTGCTCCATTTCAATGCGATTAATATCTTCTGTATTTTCAACGAGCAATCTTACACCATCTACAACGAGTGGCGCATCATTTTGATAAATGCCGACTAAAAAATATTTCAACCCTTCTTGCTGCGGTTCTGCAAGGCGACCAACCGCGCCAAAATCAAGCATCGTCAGCTTTCCTGTATGCTGCTCAATATAAATATTTCCCGGATGTGGGTCCGCATGAAAAATTCCTGAAACGAGTGCCTGCTCTAGAAAAGAAAATAATAATGTTTGCGCAAATTGACGGTGATCAACTTGCTGCGCTTCATAAATATCATGCGCAATGGCTACTGACTTCCCTTTTATATATTCCATAACAAGAACGTTTGCATTGCTATAACGATGATACACTTTTGGTATTTTTACATCATTTTTTTCATTTCGAACAATCGTCATCATTTGTTCCATATTCCGCGCTTCAATCGTAAAATCGATTTCTTCACTTAAAGCTACGCTAAAACCTTTTGCTAACTCTAAAAACCCTAAGCTTTCCGCCCACTGTGATTTACTTGAAATCCAACTGGCAAACTCCATTAAAATGCCTAAATCTTCATTCATAATATTTTTCACATCTGGGCGCAATAATTTTACAGCAACAGGTTCGTTAGTATCACGTAAAATCGCTTTATGCACTTGGCCAATTGATGCTGATGCTAATGGTTCCTCACTAAAGTAGGAAAAGATTTGACTAACTTCACCTTTTAAATTTTTCTTCAAAATTTCGTCTACTTGCTCTTTTGAAAGTGGACGCACATGTTGTTGCAATTTTTCAAGTTCCTCAATGAATACTGGGGATAGCAGCTCTTTTCGAGTAGAAAGAACTTGACCAAACTTAACGAAAATCCCACCGCATTGCTCCAGCGTATCGCGCAAAGCAATTGCTAATTCGCGTTCATCTTCACGCGAACGAGCATATTTCACCGTGCGCGTCACGCCATTTTTCATCGCAATACGGACAACTTGACTTAGACGTTTTTGACGACGCCAATAAATAAACAGTGTCTTCACACTAGAGCGGCGTCCTACAGGTGCCCCGTTGTCATTAATTTCAATTGGGTCAAACAGTTCAAAAAACAAGTAAAGTAGCATTGAAATAAGAAGCATCCCACCAAACCAAAGGAGCGTTACGATATTCGTTAAGTTTGAAATGATACCATCTTCAAAAAAGCTTGTACCACGTAAATACGTATACCAAAAGATGAAGCTCGTAAAAATCACACTGATCGCAACTGAGAAAATACGCTTCCCTAAATTCACTTGGGAGCCGATTAAACGCCCACTAATAAAAAAAACGAGTATTGAAGCAATAACTAATTGTAAAATAATTATTAGAGCATGCATCCATTCGACCTCCTATTTCACTAATCCGCCGGGGCATTATCTTAATTCAGCGGTTTTTTTGCTGAATTAAGATACGTGTACTTCAATCTTCACATTTCCTCTTAACGCCTTGCTAATCATACAAACTTCCTCTGCTTTATATGCGTAACGTTGTGCCATAAGTTGCTTCTTTTCGTCTTGCTGTAACATGTTTAACTCTATATAATGGTGAATTTCACGGTAAGTAAAAACCCCATTCGTCACTTCAACAATACCTTCAGACTTCAGTGTAGGTTGTGCTTCAATTTGACTTCGTTCCAACATCGCTGCAAGTGTGATCATATAACAAGTTGCGGCAGCTCCCAATAGCATCTCATCAGGATTCGTGCCAATGCCCGGACCATCCATTTCTGGCGGTATTGAGATTTGTGTTTCTAAACGCTGTGCTGTTAATTTGCCTACTTCATTGCGTCCACCTGGCCAATCGATTGTTAAACTAAATGTATGTAATGTCATTTTTTATCCACCCTTTACCTTTTCTTTTACTATATCAGATTCAAAAAGGCGGTTGGAACAAATCGCTCCAGCCGCCTCCACATCACCAAACGTTTTCTTTATATTTTTTATAGTAATTGATTTGGCGCATAAATAAATAAAATTTACGTTTACAATGCTTGTCCTGCTTATAAAATAATGGATTCACCATTTTGCCTTCACGAATCAGTCGTTGAATATCCGCTTGAACAGTTGGATCTTCAACGAATTTTCTTAAGACAATTTTCGGAACGACCGAGAATAATAAATCTCCTTTTAAATAAGTGCATGGCGTTGGTATATTGAAAATTAAATCGTCCACAAAATAGCGCGCCATATTATGTCCCATTGCCGTCACATAATAGCTTGAGCGACCTTGGCGAATATTCACTTCAAACACTTTAAACTTGCCATCTCGTTCATCATATTTTAAGTCGAAGTTCGCAAATCCGCGGTAATCAACTGCTTCTAAAAAGCCGCGTAGCTTTGTCATCACTTCTTCATTGTAACGCGTTAGGACAGCCGTATAGTTTCCGATTGCGGTTTTCGTATGTTCCTGTAATGCCACTTGTGCAAATGTTACAAGCTGTGTTTCACCTTTTGAGCTTACATAAATAACGGAATCCCACATCGCTGTATCTTCACCAGGAATGAAATCTTGTATGATCAGCTCATCTTGATAGCCACTCGCCTTCACCATATCAAGTACTTTTTGTACTTCTTCGCGACTTTCTACTTTAAACACTTTCGCTTGTCCTTCAAAAGGATGGCGACTATATTCGATTCCATTGCTTGGCTTAATAATGACCGGATACATCATGTCACCTGTAAAATCACCGTCAACGCGACAGTCATAAAAATATGTTGTCGGGATATCAATGCCGTGCTGCTCACAAAGTTTATAAAAATTGGATTTTAACTGTAAATGTTCCATTAGCTCTTCATCAATATTGTTAAAAACAAAATAATCTTGCAAAATGGCACGATTTTCTATAATTAAACGGACGTATAAATCATTCGTCCCGATTAATACAAGCTTGTCTGCTTCATCGCCATATTTTTTCGCAACACTTATTAAAATCTTCGCAAATTGGTCGGGTTCACCCAATTTTTTATCATATTCAATCGCACGTGGAATGGTACTTAAATTCGTAAAAGGAAGTGCACCTTTTCCTACTAAAATCGGACGGATATTATATTCTTCATGAAATGAAATGGCCATATTGTATGCGTTAATATCTGTCCCTACAATGATGGGCAAAAATGGTTGTTTGCTCATAAAACTCTTCCTCTCGATATGTTCAACTAGCTTAACTAGCAATACGTTTTCTTATTCAATAGAAGACTTCCCAAGCGGATGTCCATTAACATATCATACAATACTCTTTCGAATTATGCCTTAATTTACAAGTAAGAAAATTATCCCATGCCTTTGATTATGAAAACAAAAGCAAACTTTCTGAAACTTCTTCTTGCTTAGAACGTACTTATTAGAGAGGTGATTAAAGTGAATGAACGATTACAATTATTTTTTGACAATATCGGAAAAATAAAACTTTATTTCGGTTCGGATGCAGACAACTTTGCAAAACATTTGGCGCTCAAATTAACTGTTCGTAATATTCATTTTTATTACGAGGATTATGAAAACGTACAGCGGCAAATTAAATTGCATACGAAATGGTATCATTTTGCACGCAACAACTCCAAACTAAATCATGCTTATTATGTGCATTTTGCAAAAGATCCAAAACAAATCCCTAAAGCTTTTCAACATTATAAAACACTAACAAAGCAATTTAATCGAGGGGAACAAAGCTATCTTACTGCGATGTATTTAAATAATGATGCGGCATTAGACAAGCTTCGGGTACTTTTAAACGAATTGATGCAGCAGCCTAGTTTAAAATTTGTCTCACTTGATACGCATCATTGCGCCATTTTAGCTACCCGTCCTGAAGAACCATACATACTAGCGAGTACATACACGCAATATTATAACCAGCTTGTTACGGACGGTTTTGTTCGTAGTAAAGAAACCATTCAAACGGCCCTTTTATTAACGGTTGGTACAGGGACATTTTGCGAAAATACGATTCAGCAAGTAAAAAAACTGACGACACTTATTTTTTCGATTCGAGCAAATTTAAAATACTGTCACTACAGGACAATTGCTTTACTCGCACTGGCAAATTTTCAACCGAATCAAATCCCCGCACTCGAAGACATCCATGATGAAATTTGTCGTAGCTTAAAAATTTCGCCTAATAACTGCAATACCTTACTATTAGCTGCACAAATTTATACGGCAAATGAAGCAATAGGGGATCTCCCATCTTACAATATGGATTTTTCTGATTTTGCCTATGCTATTGTCAATGATGATTTTACAAGTACTAATGAAGCCAGTGATTAATATTTGGTCGCTGGCTTTTAACTAATTCCAATAAATTTTACGTTCAATATTTACTGGGACGCAAAAAAAGGCAGGTGAAATCGTTGCCCATTCCACCCGCCTCTTGCCTATTTTATTTCATCACAACATTTTTCGGTTCACATAATTCGAAACGACCAAGAGAATCCTCGGTAGCCCCTTTTGTATTTCCTAAAACGACAACCGCTTCATTTAATGCTGCTCGACATTTTGTGAACGTATTGTGAGAGGCATTCATTGTGCAGTTTAATGTATCGATTGCCGCGCCACCTGCACGAGAGCTACAACTATCAAATACAGTATCTCGAATTGAGATTTCTGCATCATACATATGAAGCGCACCACTTCGATCAGCGCGACTTTCTTTAAATTGACAACCTTCAACTACGAGTTTTACCTTTTGAACTTTACCTGTTATCCGACTAAAGAAGCTCTTTGATGTCATATGCTTTGCCTCTGTCCCTGCAATGTACATACTCCCACCTTTTCCAAGCGTAGAATTATGTTCAAAAATACAGTTTCGCAATACAAAATGCTCACTATTCGTAAAGTAAATCGCGCCCCCACGTTCCTCTGTAAAGCACTTTTCAAATGAACAACTATCCAGCTCTACCTTTGCATTATTCATTTCAATTGCTCTTACATTGTTCGCACCAAAAAAATGCGCATCATTTATTTTTGTAATCCCCATATTACGTAGGCTCAACATCGTTTTATTGGCATCCAGTGAAGCAATAAAGCGAACACCATCCGCCTTGATTACACCGCCGTCCACAATGATTGTTGCCTCATTGCCAAACGTTATATTCATGCCATTTAAGTCCAGCTCGGCACCTTTTCCGACAATAACCTCGCCCGTTAAATACGTAGCATGGCCGAGCTTTTTCTTTTGTCCCGCTAGTAGTGTCATTTGTGTCAGGCGTTCTTGATATTCAAAACCTGGCAAGAAGTATGAAAGCTCTTGTAGAGTTACGCCCACATTTTGCTCAAAAGCTGTTTGAACTACTTTTGTTGCAAGCTCTGTATCCTTTTTGAGCATCGCCAAACGGAAGCCTCGAATAAATTGAACTTCCTCATAACTTAACTGGAATAGTTCCTCAAATAGGACAAGTAACTCCTGCTCTTTTTCCGTAATTTTATGATCCTTTTGCGCATAGCCATATAAATCGAGCATGAAAATATATTTATGCTGGGCTTCATGCAATGTTTGCAGCACATTGTGAATTGTTTGTGATTCGGCCTCCATTGCAACAGAAATTGCTAACTTTTTAAATTCAGGCGGTAAGTCTAATAATGTAATTTGCTTTTTTAAACTTTCCTTTGCCATCTCACTCGGGTAGCCGTTCACACAGACTAACATTGCAAAGCCAATTGCATATGTTTTACGAAATTGTATTTTTTCATGGGCAAGTGGGTGCTTTTCATTTAATAGTTCCTTCTTAACTTGTCGCAAATTTTGTAATATTGACATGCTGTACCTCCAAAGGTTGTTTCGTTTGTATGTGTTCCTATACTTTATAACGGCAATAATTCAGTAATTTTTATGTCTATTTATATGAAAGAACACACATTTTCAAAACAATTCGAATAATCCCTCCAAACGGACACATCAAAAACAAATGATATACATAATTTCTACAAAAGTTTCTACCTTGTCATTATAAGTATGCTAAGAGAAGTTCTCATAAAGTATGCTCTTTGTGCAAGGCCAGCCTCTTCAAAATTTTTCCTTTCTAAATCCTTTCTCGATATATACACAATTAGAAAACTAAAAAACTCACCATTCCAACAATAAAGTTGAGACGGTGAGTTTTCATTTTGATTTTATTTTGTTTTTCGCTCGTTTGCGTACTCTGCCGCTGCAGTAAATACAACGTCTGATGAAGAATTTAGCGCTGTCTCACATGAATCTTGAATGACCCCAATGATGAAGCCAATTGCCACAACTTGCATCGCAATATCATCCGAGATCCCTAATAAGCTACATGCTAACGGGATTAGTAATAATGAGCCCCCAGCAACTCCAGATGCACCAGTAGCAGAAACGGCTGATAAAATCATTAAGATCATTGCTGTTAAAAGATCTACCTCAACTCCTAAAGTGTGAGCAGCCGCCATCGTTAAGATCGAAATCGTAACAGCCGCGCCTCCCATATTGATTGTCGCGCCTAAAGGAATCGAAATCGCATACGTATCTTTATTTAATCCAAGCTTTTCTGCCAATTCCATATTTACTGGAATATTAGCAGCTGAACTTCGTGTGAAAAATGCCGCCACACCACTTTCTTTTAAACTTGCAAACACAAGTGGATATGGATTGCGACGTGCAACGATAAATACGAGTAAAGGATTTACAACTAATGCAATAAAGAACATTGTCCCAACTAGAATAATCACAAGACGACCATATGACGATAATGCAGAAAATCCAGTTGTTGAAATTGTTTCAAAAACAAGTCCCATAATTCCAAGTGGTGCTAAACTAATTAACCATTGCACAATTTTTGTAATGGCATCTGATAAATCTGTTACTACCTTTTTCGTCGACTCACTCGCCGCTTTTAATGCAAATCCTAAAATAATGGCCCACGTAAGAATTCCTAAATAATTGGCATCTAGTAAAGCACTGACAGGATTCGAAACCATATTGAATAATAATGTTTCCAACACTTCCGTAATCCCACTCGGCGGTTCTATTTCTTGTGCGCTCGTTTTTAATAATAATGTTGTCGGGAAAATGTAACTAATAACTACCGCTACTAATCCTGCTAAAAACGTGCCGAGAATATATAAAATGACAACCATTTTCATATTGGTAGCCTTGCCACTCGCGTGAGAAGCGATTGCATTAATGACTAAAATAAATACTAATATCGGTGCCACTGCCTTTAACGCACTAATAAACAGCGTTCCGAAAATTGAAATGACCGACAATTGTTCAGGTACTAATAAAGCAAATACTACACCAAGTAAAATACCTACAATAATTCGGTTCACAAGGTTAATACTATTCCATTTTTCAAATAAACTTTTCATTTTTTCCTCCAAAAATTATCCGATGTAGACAGTTACATAGAAGTCTATATGGTTTTAATTCATTTTTTATTTATATTAAAATAATACAATGTATCCGTATATAATACAACTGTATTTTTCAGACGTACATTGAAATTGAAATTTACAGGCTCTAATCTACCAAATAAAACTTTCCTCATGATGAGCATTCCATCAAAATAACTATAATAATCCTTATATCAAAATAAAAAGCACTCTTTTTTAACTAATTTTTTTATTTTTTTAACCCAGTTTTAACCTTTGCCCTATAAATTAGTACTGTAAAGAAAAAAATTGGGAGTGAAAAAAAATGACAAACCGTACAATTCAACCACAAATCCAGTACTGTACAATCGAATTTTTAAAGCCAGGAGATGTTGTAAACGAGGATTTATATGTAGAGAATCGTCGACTACTATCAAAGGGCCATGTGCTGACAGAGCGCATTATTACATTATTAAAAAATCGTAATGTAACAAAAGTATGCATTCAAAAAACTGAAACGGACAATTCAGAATTGATAATGGAGATGGATGTGAAGGCAGATGGAAAGGTCGAAAGCGAATTAAACTTTACTAAACCTCTATTCGGTCAAATTCAAACAGAACTCGGCTATGACTATTTACATGTATTAGGCTCTTTAAGTTCTGAAAAACGATATGGACGTATTTTAAATAATTCTTTGGATATTCAATTTTTAAAAAATTTGTTTATTGATTATATGCAAAATCCAGTTTTATTCAAATATATTGAAAACCTTAAGTCTCATGACGAATATACTTATATGCATTCGATAGATGTATTTACAATTAGTACTTTGTTTGCACTATCAGAGGGCATACCAAACATCCAGGAAACGGCGTTAGGCTACTTGTTCCATGATATTGGGAAACTAATGGTACAAGAAAGAGTATTAATGAAGCAAAAAAATTTATTGGATATAGAGTACAATACGATCCAACGCCATACGCTAGATGGTTTTAATATATTAACTGATATTGGTTTTGAAAATATTGCTTATTTAGCAAAGTCACATCATGAACGATTAGATGGTTCAGGTTACCCTGAAGGTTTAGCCGCTCATCAACAATCAATCGAATTACAAATTTTACAAATTACTGATGTGTATTCTGCTATGACAACCAATAGACCTTATAAGGAAGCTGCTTCAGCCAATATCACGATGACACAGCTACTCAAACAATCCGCTCAATTTGACAGTGATTTAGTTCATCGTTTTATTGATTTCATTGGAATCTACCCTGAAAATGCGGTTGTACTATTATCTGACTCTAATCAAGCAATTGTCGAAAAAGTAAATCCTTTATACCCTTTACTTCCTGAAATTAAATTAGTAAACACAGGGCACAACATGACTTTACCTATCGATTTAAGTATTACGATTCAAAAGTTTTTAACGTTGACTATTGAAACTCCGGCAAATTTATTCGTTAAGTTTTCTGATTATCTTATTTTAAATGATGAGTTTCAAATAGATTATTACTATAATCGACTAAAGGAGCATTTCGATCAATCTGAGTGGTTTACACAAATTTATATTCCTGTCTTCCAAATAATTAACGTCATTGAGAATTATCAAATGATACCGACCACACGTTCAGAGGCGATTAAACTTAAGTTTTTATCTTTAATCAAACAATCGTTAACACATTACCGCCATCTCGACGCTAAAAAGAAAAAAGTTATTATTCTTACCGACGATATCGATATGTCTATACCGACGCGGATTTTTGAAGGCTTATTGCATAATTATGATTTTTACCCATTTCCATCTGACCTTGCTCAATCAAATGTACAAATAGAAAACCTCATTGCTCAATGTCATGCTGAAATAGTAATTAGTATTGGCCAACAACTTAACGTGCGTTTGCCAATTACACTTGATCATTATCACCTGACCGAGCAGCAATTAGAAACGGTACTTTCTCGTTATAATGGTACAAAGATTCATAATCAAAGCTTGTCGAATGAATTAAAGAAATTTATTAGTGACACCCAGTTAATCTCATCCATTTAAGAAAGGTGCTGTTTCAAATGTTTAATGAAACACATAACTTACAAACATTACTTAGCCGCAAATATGTTCAAAAATTTGATTGCATGATGTTTGTTCAAATAATGCCTTCTATTGTCACAGAAGAACAGGCTCAATTACAGTTAGAATTATTATCATTAAAAACAAAGCATGATCCTTGGTTATTTCAGCCCATGGGTTATGCTTTACTTGACCAGCACTATGTCATTGCTTATGAAGATTTTACAGGACAAACATTACAGCAACATTTAAATAGTAGATCTCTTCCTATCCATCAAGCGCTAGAAATTGCTATTGAATTAACAAATGCCTGTGTCAATATTCATCAGCACGGCGATATAATCGAGCATTTTTATCCATCACTTATATATATTCAACCGCAAACAAACAAAATAAAAATGCTCGCACCGCTTGCTATTCGTTGGAATATCGCAAATGAACAAACTTTTCAAGTTCCTCTAAAAATGGATGAACTACCTTATTTAGCACCTGAACAAACAGGGCGCATTGCATTAAATATTGATGAACGTACGGACTTATATTCAATAGGTGCAGTTTTATATGAAATGGTCACGGGTACACCGCTATTCCAGGCTAATAACACAATGGATAACTTGTACTATATTTTAACTAAATCTCCAGATCATTCTTTACTTGAGCAGCATTGTCCACTCGTAATGTTGCGTAAAATTATACTGAAATTATTAAGTAAAAATAAAGAGGAACGTTTTCAAACAGCTTTTGGGCTACGACTAGACTTACTTCAAGCTAAACAGTTACTAATTAACGGTAATTTAGCGGATGATCTTAACATCGGAACAAACGACTCTGTATTACAGCCTAAGCTCTCTACCAAACTATATGGACGACATACCGAACAAAATTTATTAAGTACCATTTTCCATAAAGTACAAAACGGAAAAAAAGACCTTGTTTTTATTCAGGGACCTTCAGGTAGTGGAAAATCCTCTATTGCAAAATCTTTAATGCAAGAAACTATATTAACGAAAGGTTATTTTATTGAGGGGAAATTCGACCAATTGCAAGAGCAGCATACATTCCAACCAATTATTGAACCGCTCCAACAGCTATTACGGCAAACCTATTTAGAGGGCGAAGTAGCCATTGCTGCATTTCAAAAAAGTTTATTAGAGGTCGACCTTATGTTGACCGAAAGTTTGATACATATACTTCCAGAACTACATTTCTTCCTAAATGATAAAATTCGCATTGTAAAAGAAAGCACACAGTACACATTGCAAATGAATGCGTATATTTTCTCCTCTTTCCAAAAAATCTTAACTATTTTTGCTCGTGCGAAAAAGCCTATTGTCATGTTTATTGATGATATCCAATGGGCACAACAAGAAGCCATTGAAATTTTACAAAATATTTTCGAACAACATAACAACGGTTATTTTCTTTTATTAATTGCTATGCGCGAAGAGAATTTCGATATAAGTGAAACCTGTTTTTTATGGCAAAAAGAATTAGATTCTTTTACTAGTATTCAAGTCCATTTACTCGATCAAGAAGCTGTTTTAAATTGGATTTGTGATTCTCTTCAATCCCAATGTGATACTGCCCATCATATTGCACAACACTTATATCAAATGACACAAGGAAATGCATTATTTATTCAAGAAGCATTTCGCATGCTTCTCGAAAACAAAACAATTTTCTATAATATTGAAAGCTTAAGTTGGGAATATGATGTGGAGCAATTACATGAAAGCATCGCCAACAATGAGTTATTCAGCTTTATTGAAAATCGTATGAACAAGTTGACACCTAAAGTCCAAAACATACTACAGATTGCATCTTGTTTTGGTCGTGTTTTTAATTTTAATTTACTGTCGAAAGTGGTTAACATTCCATTTTACGACTTACTAACCAATTTGGAGGAGCTGACATCACAAGGTTTTATTATTGCGGTTGATGGACAATTGAATTTTACTCAATCGACAATGTTAGAAAACCATCAAGAGCTTTATTCCATGCAATTTCAATTTATTCATGATGGAGTCCAACAGTCTGCCTATGAAGCACTTAGTCATGAAAAACGATTAAAAACCCACTTTTCTATTAGTCAACTGTTACAAAAAGAGAGCGATTTTATGAACCATCTCCATGAACTTGTACGACAGTTAAATTATTGTAATGAATTGCTGTCACCTTCTGAACAACAACAGCTTGCCATCTGGAACTTCGAGCTTGGCATACAAGCTAAAAACGCGGGCCTATATAGTACAGCTCGACAGTATTATAAAGATAGCTTACGATTCTTACCAGAAAATAAATGGACAGTATTTCGCGAAAAGACAATTCAGCTATTTATGGAAATCGGGGAGTGCGAATATTTAGTTGGTAATTATGAGCAATCTAAAAAGTATATTCAAGAAGCGCTGGAGCATACCCAAACAACACTTGAAAAACTGAAAATTTATCGATTAATGACTCTCATTTTTATTGAGGTAGAAAATAGCGAATTAGTTCTCGATGCAGGCTTTAAGGCGATGGAATTATGCAACATGAACATTTCGCGTGAACCAAAGAAACTGCATTTAGTACAAGAATTTTTATTATTAAAGTTCGCTTTACAAAATAAATCAAATGAACAATTACTAAATTTAAAGCCGATTGAAAATGAAGAAATTGACGTTCTCATTCAAATCATGATTAATATTGTTAGTAATTCATTTCGTATGAGCTCTAACTTAACTGGAATGATTTTACTTCGTTTAATGCGTCTTCAACTAAAATATGGAGCACCAACAGAGAGTGCTATCGTATTTATTAATTATGCACTTATATTAATTTCGGGCTTTGACAATGTAAAGGAAGCACTGCGATTTGGTAAACTCGCATTGTCTATGGCGGAAGCTCAAGATAATTCTTATATTAAGTCACGCGTTTATTTTATTTTTGGAATCTTTTTAAACCACTGGGAAAAAGACTTTGAGCTAAGTATTCATTATATGCGAACAACTCAGCTAAATCAGGAGCAGCTTGGGATGTACTATACAGTGACGGCGACTTCTTGCTTTTTATGTAGCGTTCAATTAATTGATGGGTATTCAATTCAAGAAATTATTGAGGAAATCACTTATCAACAATCACAATATGGCAAATATCCAAGTGTTCTCGCAATAGATTTTTTAACGGAAATGAAATCTTGGATGGGGGCACTACAGTCACCTACTCAACTGCCGGATTGGGATGCACATATCACGTTACATGATGAAGAGGCCGTTACCGTTATGCACTATACGTTAAGACTACGGATGGCCTATTTATTTAAAAATGAGACACAATTAAAGCAGTTACTCAACGATTTAGAAAAGCAAAGTTCAGAAGTTTATTCATTACCGACGACACCCGTTTATTATTTTTTACGCGGGCTTTGCCATATTGACTTTTTAAAGGGTAATATGGCATCTCCATTTTCTAAAAAGAAGCTCGTATCGGAGTTCAAGGACAGTATGCGCCGTTTTAAGAAATGGGCCAATGAAGCACCTCATCATTATGAACATCTGTATTTAACGCTGCTAGCTGAGTTCCATTTTTTGAACAAAGACTATGCACAAGCCTCTTTGTTTTATGATCAGGCACTCCAACTCACTAAGGTTTATCATTTTCCACAAGATGAGGCCATGATTTATGAACGTGCGGGAAAACTATTTATTAAGTTAAATCAATCGGCTAAAGCGCGCTATTATATTTCACAAAGTATAAATAAATTGCGTGAATGGGGCGCCTTTACAATTGCAAATCATTGGGGAAATGAATATTCTCACTTTATCATTCAACAAACTCAAGCAATTCAACCGACTTTATCTTATGACATGATTAGTTTATTAGAAACGACACACGCGTTAGCAAATGAAATGAGTATTGAAGAATTGCTGCAAAAATTGTTAATTTCCATATTAAAACAGGCAAATGCTACTTCTTGCTACTTTATTCGTTATGCTGAAAATAACTTTTCCACATATGCTAAAGTGGCTGCGGAACACGATGATTTTAATTTCACACTACTCCCTGAGCAAATTGATGTCGCACTAAAAGGGATTGTGGATTATTCCTTATTATTAAAAGAACCGCTCGTAGAAGGAAACCTTTCAAATAGTAAATATTTCAGCAATTTAAGTGTTCAAGCAAAATCATTTTTATGTATGCCCATCCAATTTAAAGGGGAAATCCAAGCCTTTTTATACTTAGAAAATAACTTGCTTGAAAATGCCTTTAATGCAGTACAGCTAGAGTTACTACGAATTATTGCAACACAACTTGCCGTTACACTAGAAAATGCAGAAATCTATTATGATTTAGAAAATCGCGTAAAAGAGCGTACAGTTGCTTTAGATGAAATGAATGTTTTCTTAAAAGAAGCAAATGACCGTCTCGCAATGAATGAGCAGGAACGTAAAAAACTATTGCAAAGTATTTCGCATGAATTACGGTCACCCCTTACCTCAACATTGGGCTATATTGACTCGATTTTAGATGGTGTCGTGCAAAATCCAGCACAGCAAACGCAATATTTACAACGTAGTCGCGAAAGACTCATCGCATTAAATCGCTTAATTCAGGATTTATTTGAACTGGCAAAGCTCGAAGCAGGACGCACAGATTTTAAGTATACGAAAATATCTACTCAACAATTTTTTGAAGAGTTTGCGCACCGCTTTGAGGAGGATGTTCTTCAAGCACAGCTCGCTTATTCTGTTTCTTGCAATTTGCAACCGGACTTATACGTTCAAATTGACTTACTACGAATCGAGCAAGTATTATCGAACTTAATTTCTAATGCGGTCAAACATACGAGCGAGGGGCGTATTTCAATTTCCATGTCTATTGAAGAGGATACACTTTTTTGTGTCGTTGAAGATAGTGGGAGTGGGATTCTTTCAAGTGAGCTACCATTTATTTTTGATAGCTATTACCGTGCGTCCAATTCGAATAAATTGAATTCGCATGGGATCGGTTTAGCCATTTGTAAAGAAATTATTACACAGCATGGCGGCAAAATATTTGCTGATAGTATTCCTAATCACGGTTCTAGATTCTATTTTACCCTACCGATTTCAACTGCAGATAATACTTATAAATAGATTCAAACCGTCCGACTGTGTTATTTTAGTAGAGTATCTTTACTTTCTAGGGAGGGAAAACCATTGTCGCTTTATAAGCGTGGCTACTTCTTTTTACTAATCGGAATTCTTTTACTAGCACTTTCTGTATTTGTAACCGTCAATTTAAATATTTGGGTGTGGGGAGCTATCTTCATCTCAAGTATATTGTTATGTACGATTGGAATCATTTTATTGATTGTCCATCTATACAAAGAAATCAAAAAAGATAAGCAAAAAAATAGTTAAGCAGAAAGCACAATGAAACTGGTTCATTGTGCTTTTTTTAATCCTCCGTAATAATTGATACTACCGTATTTAAAGCTCGACTTGCCTCTGGTATAGGAAATACTGGAAAAACGTGATTCATTTTCGGATATTCGAAGTATAAAATTCCCACATCTTCTTTTTTTGCCTTTTCTAAAAACATTCTGGCATCCACTATGAGCATTTCAGAAGATCCTACAAAGAGTGCAATCTTCCCTATCCCATCAATTGGGCCATGCAGTGGACTACTTAAATTGTTCATTATATCACTCGGTCCTGCCCAAAGTTTCCCCAACTTTTGCGCACCAGCTAGCCCAAGCATTGGATCGATTTTTTCAATTTCTTTATACTCAGGGTTCAATCCTGATACATCTAACCATGGCGAATATAATACAACATGCGCCGGCTGCTTTTTTTTGTGCAATTTGACATCTTGTGCAAGTGCTAAAGCAAGCCCACCACCAGCAGAATCTCCCATAAAGATAAATGGCGCATCATATTGTTTGAGCAATTTATCATATAATGCATGGATTGCAGTAAATGCATCGACATATGTAAATCGGGGTAGCTTCGGATAAATAGGTACGACAATTGTATAGTTCGTTTTCTCTGCAAGCTTCACTAAATGGCGCCAATGGAAAATTAAAGGATCATTAATATAGGCCCCTCCATGAAAATAAAAAATCACTTTCTTTGGATTAATTTGCCCGTTGACTACATAATACGTCATCCCATTCAAATCGAGCTGATTAATTTCATGCTTTTCTTGAAACTTTTTATCCAACTCGTATGGAAGTGCATTATACTTTTCCGCAATAAACTGATCCATCAGCTGTAAATTAATGAACTTCTTTTTTGATCCCCGCATGAGTAAAAATTTTTCGAATAAAAAACTTTGCCAACTGCGCAATTTGATTCACTCCCACCGCTCATTTTACTTATACTGGCTCATCAAACTCCCTGCTACAATGCCCCTAAACCTATACTATTCCTTCATACAGGAAAATATGGCATAATGCTTCCCACTTTTAATTGAAAATGTTACATCATCAATATCTCGCGAATATCATCTTCTGTTAAAGTAGTCGTTGTATTACCTTCAAAATCAATAATATCTGCAATGAGATGTCGCTTTCTGTCTTGAAGCGCGTTCATTTTTTCTTCAATTGTGCCGCGTGCAATGAGCTTAATAACTTGCACCGTGTTTTTTTGTCCCATTCGATGGGCACGACTTGCTGCTTGTTCCTCAACTGCTGGATTCCACCACAAGTCATATAAAATCACTGTGTCTGCACCGGTTAAATTCAGCCCAGTTCCACCTGCTTTTAAAGAAATTAAAAACACATCGCGCTCCCCTTCATTAAATCGGTCGCATAGTTGGACGCGTTCTTCTGAAGGTGTTTGACCATCCAAGTAAAAATACGTTTCATTTTGGCGTGTCAGCTCTCGTCCAATTAACTCCAGCATTTTTGTAAATTGTGAGAAAATCAACACTCTTCTCCCCGAATGTTTGGACTCCTCAAGAATTTGAAGTAGCTGCTCAAATTTTGCTGAACCACCTTTGTATCCTTCAACAAATAAGCCAGGGTGACAACAAATTTGGCGCAATCTTGTTATCCCTGCTAAAATTCGAATTTTATTTTTCTTGAAGGTATCTTTGTCGAGATGTTTAAATGTATCTTCTCGCAGTTTTGCTAAATACGCTGCATACAATTGCTTTTGTTCATCTAACAGCTCTGAGGATTCCAAAAGTTCATTTTTAGTAGGCAATTCTACAAGCACATCTTCTTTTAGTCGGCGTAATAAAAAAGGACGGACTCTCCGCGCAATATCTTTTCTTGATAGGTAACTATACGCCTCTAAGCCTTGAAATAATTGTGGGAAAATCACATGATACAACGACCATAATTCCTCCTGATTATTTTCGACAGGTGTTCCCGTTAAGCCAAAACGATTAACCGCTTGAATCTTTTTAACAGCTCGTGCGGTTTGGGTCATTGGATTTTTAAACGCCTGTGCCTCATCAAAGAAAACGGTGTGGAATGTTTGCTTCTCATACCACGCTAAGTCACGACGCAACAATGGATAGGAAGTAATGAGGACATCCAATTCGGCGGAATCCTTTTGCAATGCTTTACGTGCCGCTTGATCACCATCGATTACAAGCACTTGCAACTCAGGCGCAAATTTCATCATTTCACGGAGCCAGTTATACGTTAACGACGACGGGCACACAATTAAAACAGGCTGCTTGGTAGCGCGAATTGACGGTAATTCTGAAACGATGAACGCAATACTTTGCACCGTTTTTCCAAGTCCCATATCATCTGCCAAAACCCCGCCAAATCCGTAGCTTGCCAACTGCTTCATCCAGTTAAACCCTTGCTTTTGATAGCCTCTTAAAACATTCTCCAAACTAGGTGGCACTTCAAAATTCAATAACTCTGGCTGCATTAATTGCCCAAGGAACTTTCGGAATGATTGTTCTGGTGTAAATACATCACTTCCATCGATCATTTCTAAAAATTTCAGGCTTTCTAAAATCGGCATAGCTAATGTAGCTTCATATTGGTCATCCTGTACCGGACCCGCTAGCAGGAATCGGCGAATCTCTTCCATTTCCTTCGTTTCAAGTGAAAGCAAAGAATCGTTCGGCAATCGATAATATTTTTGCTTCACTTCAAGCGCTTGTAAAAGGCTTTTTATTTCTTTATTCGTAATACCATCCATCTCAAATTTAAATTCGAGCCAATTCGTTCGTTCCTGTTTTACTTTGACAACGATTTTCGGAAAGGTCGATGTTTTGACGAGTCGATTTCTCACAGCAGTAGTCGCATAAATTTGCGTACGTTTTTGAAGTTCTGGCATGACATGATATAAAAAGGCATATTCCAACTCTTCATTTTGCATAAAATAGCCGCCATCTGTTTTCGTAAAGCCGCTTTCATCCATTAGCTCAAGAATTTCCCGTTCCTTTTGTTCATCTCGTATAACCGCCAAATCGATGATGTCATCCGGACTTTCCAACGGTTGAATAATGACATGATCATAATGAAATTCTAGCCCCGCCAACAATCGATTTCTCAGACGATCTAAATAAAGTTTTGCAACGAGCGGTGTTGTCATCATTTGCTTCGTCAACTGTTCACTTAATGTGACATGACCCAATTTGCGTAAACCCGGAATGACCGTTATCAAAAACTGATCCATTTGATCATGCGGAATCGGTACAACGCTCGTACTTGGCTCGACAAGCATTTGCTGCAATTCCGTTAAACGTTCGCATTCCTGTTCTGCTAATTGATACATACAGCCATTACCAACGACACATTGATACGCACTGAACAATGTCATTTTATCAAATCCCGCTATTTGCAATTGATAGTGATTCCCTTGTTCTTCCACTCGGAATTGTAGTGGCGGTACTCCCTCTGCTAGACGTAATGGCTGTTTGATGTGTTCGTACTGTTCAAGATATACTTCGGACGTTTCGGTAAGTAAGGATAAAAGCCCTTTCCACGTAGATGGAGGAATAAGTAAACCCGCTCTATTGCTGCTCGCCTTATGTGGTAGCGTCTCGATAAACATTTGTTCATCACGTGCAACACGAATTAATTGATGCAGCACCGCGTCTACTTCATTAACAAAGCAATGTTCATTTGGATTAAAGATGAAGTCAGATGTTACGATACAAGGTTTCCCACTGCTCACTTGCTGGAGAAAATCGCGAATCGATGTGATCTTCATGTTTGCGATTAAAAGCTCGATACTAAATAAATATTGCCCTTGCCCAATCGCAAAAGGCTTCAATAAAAACTGAATATCTAATACTTGTCTTTTTTCAAAATGAAGCTGGTGGCGACTTTTTCGGGCTCGTTTCTGTTGAAAGAGCGTCATGAATCCTGCTGATAGCTCATTTCCATCCGAAGAACGCCCTAGTTGTTGCTGCTCATGAAGGGCAATTAAAACAGCCGCCACATGTTGACAACTCATATCAAACCCTGCAAGTGTTGGACAGCTACAAGAAGACTGAATATGTTCTTGCTCGTCTTTTTCTATTGTGACATGAAAAACTTCTGCTCCTTGTACAGTTGCGATGCACATATCTATATGTTGTTCTTGTATATTTACTTTACCCGCTCGGAAAAATGCCTCTCCTCTTTTGAAGGAGACAGTTCCGCACATTTCTTTAATAATTTTTTGATTGATTTTAATGTCCATGTCCTCGCTCCTTCTAGCTAGGGAATGCTGTTTTAATAATCATAACATAAACAATTACCGATTATCGCGTGTGCAAATAACAGGCAAAAGTGTGTAAACATGCTATCATATAACTATTCTAACAAAACAAGGAGTTGTTCTTAATGGCACAGGCTTTACAAGGAAAAATCGCCTTTATTACAGGTGCAGCACGAGGTATCGGGAAAGCAACAGCAATCGCACTTGCGAATGAAGGGGTGCACATCGGCTTAATCGCTCGTAACGAAGCAACATTACAAACGGTTGCAGCTGAATTAAAAGAGCTTGGAGTTAACACAGCTTACGCGAGTGCAAACGTTGCGAATTTAGCAGAAGTGGAAACAGCGATTGCTTCTTTAACTGAGCAACTTGGTACGGCTGATATTTTAATTAACAATGCGGGTATCGGTAATTTCGCTAGCGTGCTAGACATGGATCCTGCAGAATGGAAAGAAATCGTGGATGTGAATTTATTCGGTACATACAATGTGACACGTACCGTTTTACCACAGCTGATCGAGAAAAACGGTGGCGATATTATTAATATTTCATCAACAGCAGGTCTTGGCGGCGCAGCTACTTCAAGTGCATACAGCGCGTCAAAATTCGCGGTTATCGGCTTTACAGAATCACTAGCACAAGAAGTTCGTCGCAACAACATCCGTGTAACAGCACTTACGCCGAGCACAGTTGTAACAGACTTAGCACGTGATATGAATTTAATCGACGAGACAAAAGCAGAACGATTAATGCAAGCGGAAGATATGGCTGAGCTAATCGTTTCCCAGCTAAAACTAAACAAACGCGTTTATTTAAAAAATGCAACAATGATTACGACGAATCCGTTTTGATCATAAAAAAACTGAGCTACTAGTAAAAATCTAGTCAGCTCAGTTTTTTGTTTCTAGTGCTCACAATTGAGAAAATTAGCATTTCAAAAATTCATCCGAAATTATGAAAAAGGAGTGGATACTTTGAATAATTATGAAGTCATTTTATTTGATTTAGACGGTACATTAACAGATCCAAAAGAGGGCATTACAAAAAGTGTGCAGTATGCTTTGGGGAAAATGGACATTACGGAGAATAATTTGGACAATTTAATCCCTTTTATCGGCCCCCCACTGCAAGTAACTTTTAAAGAAATCTTCCAATTTAACGAGCAACAACTTGAAGAAGCACTCCAGTTTTATCGTCAACGTTTTATAGAAAAAGGTATGTACGAAAATGAAGTTTATGAAGGTATACCAGAGCTGTTACATCAACTGAAAAATGCAGGCTATCAATTAGCAATTGCTACTTCCAAGCCTACTGTGTTTGCCGAACAAATTTTACATCATTTTAAACTTCATCATTATTTTGATTGTATTATGGGCAGTGAATTAGATGGCACACGCACTTCCAAAGGGGCAGTAATTGAGGAAATCATTAAGCAATTAAAATTAGAGAATATTGCACAATGTGTAATGATTGGCGACCGATCACATGATATTATTGGTGCCAACGAAAATGATATGCCTTCCATTGGTGTGACCTTTGGCTATGGGAGCCGACAAGAATTAGAAAAGGCGGGTGCTACACACATTATCGATTCCGTGTCAGAGTTCAAGAATCTTTTTTCCCGTATCTCCCATACATAAGTAATTGACCTTTAACTGCCGGACACTCCAATCTAGGTGACCGGCACTTGAACTACTACGCACCTTGCCTCATCTCAACCCATTCAAATGGTCAAAAATCAACGGTACATTCGTCGCTCGCTTTAATGAATTAATGTCCTCAGAAATGAAATCCCAGCTTGCTTTATATGTATCCTCGCAACTTTCACTTCTTGAGACAGGCATAAATTGATTTAAAAATTCTTCAACCGGTATCGTCAAATCATCTAAAAAATTCTCTACCTTTTCCATCTTTGAACCTTTTTCAGGATTCATTTCATTAAATAATACATGCTCTAAATTTCTTGAAAAATAATAAAGTTGGTAACTAAAAGTAGAAATATACGCTGCCGATTTCATGATTTTGATATTTCGAGACCTCACAGTATTTCTTTCTTCCATTTTCCCTTTTTGCGTTTCAGAACTGACACTAATGCATCCTTCCAAATACTTTGTTAACCCACTTTGCTCAGTATCAATCGTAATATTGTTTGGCCCTACAAAACAGCCATCCGTATCTAAAATATGGAGCACAACTAATATGTCCGATGAGTTAAATCTTCTTTTAATTAAAACTTCTTTTACTTTATCGCCAATTAGTTTTTTAATTGGTTTTGCCTTTTGATCAATCTGATAAAAAATATCCCCTCTGTACGGCTCAAATCGGATTTCTTTATCTTTAAACAATTGCCTTAATCGTTCAATCAGTAACGTCTCATCCGTATCGCCTTCAACTAACAATATAACTACTTTCTTTTGAGCATTAGTCATTTATCCTCCCTGCTTTCCTAAATGCCTTCTTGATGTCATACATATTTGTTTCATTGTAAATCGGCTCATCTTGCCCACCTAATTGAACAGCTCTCAAATATATATCTCGCGCATTGCTTAATTTTTTTACACCTTTTAATTGTAAATAGCGCTGTTCTTCATTTAGCGTCGTAAACCATAAATTTTGAATCGGCAGCACTTCTAAAATACGTAAATTATGTGACGTGAAAAATAATTGCCCTTTGCCATTTTCACTAATGACTTCCAACATCTCACCTAATAAATATTCAAAAATCCCCGCATCCAATTCATCAATGACCACACATGCATTTGGATTGTTATATACCGCAATTAACGTACTTAATATGGAAATAATTTTCAGTACCCCTTGTGATTCACAACGGAGGGGCAACTCAATTTCACCTTTTACCGATAAAAATTCGAACCGAATACCGTCTTTCCCGTTACTCATTTTTTCCATATTAACTTTACGAACTTTTACGTAAAGCCCTGGAATAATCGTCCTTAATACAACGTTTGTTTGCTCAATGACCTTTTGGATTGTCTCGAACATTTCTTCAGATAACAGCATTGTATCCCTTAGTTCATAAGGAATATTTCCTCTTAATTTTTCAAGATGAATACTAAAAGGCATAATCAAATTTGCTACTAATAAGCCATATTGAACCGTATCAATAACATGGAAATCTTGATTGAAATCTTGACGTAAATTGATGATGATTTCCTGTTCTTCTTCACTTAAGAACGCCTCATATACGTCTTTCAACTCTTTCCGAAATACGAATGAAGTGGCATTTTCTTCAGCCATCCGGTCCGCCACCATCATATTGACGCGATTCATTTCTGAAAATGATTCCATCTTTTTATTTCGAAATGAAATGCTTCGCTCATGTTTCGAAATGATTTCCTTGTACCTCTTGCCACTCGCATTTTCTTTATAATATAAATTTTCACCTAAAACGCTCAGCTTATCCATGCCTTCTTGCAAAATGGCGTGATATTTAACAAAATACTCACCCAGCTCATTTGTAATTAAAAATTCAAATTGTAGTTCTACATGCTGTTCTTTAAAATAAATCAGTTTTTCTTTATTCATTGGTAATGTATAAGAATTCAATAAGTTTTTTAATAAACTAAACGCTTCGACAACGGCCGTTTTACCAGAGCCATTTTGACCATAAAACCCGATAACATCCGCTTCATATTTACTGAAATCTGAATTTGTATTAAATTCACCTTTCTTTACATTTTTTAAATGATGGATACGAACACTTTTCACACGAATAATCTTCCCCATTTTCATTCCCCAATCTATTGTTTAATACCATGAATATAGCTTTATTAATTTATTAAATGACGATTTATTCACCAAACCCATATTTAATTATACTATTTACCTTATTTTAATGAATATACATCATTTCGAAATTAGCTAATATTTGTAAAGAAATTAATCTTAAAAAGTAAATATCTGAAAACCTAAAATCCACCATTTTAATAGCATTAAATAGTGGATTTGATGAATATTTCCTAAATGAAAAAAGTTGCCGAAATAATACTCCGGCAACTTTTATAACTTTATCGTGATTCTCTAGGTGGTACACATACTTCGCATTTTCTTTGATTATTAGTTTTAAATTTTGTAAACGTTTTTTCGAAATTTTGTCCACAAGAACATTTAAATAATAATTTTTGCGAGAATCCATGATATTCAGTAGAAAGCAATTTACTCTCTGAATTTTTTGCTACATATTCACGGATTTTATCGATCGTCCATTTTTTGTTCATTATTATACATCCTTCCAATTAGGCTTAACAAAGCCTAATCTATCTAAGTGCTCTATTATAGCACTTTTTTGATTACTATTGTAGTTCGGTGGTCGGAAATATAACTGATTTTCACAAAGTACACATTTTACCGTTAATTTGTAACAACCTTTGTAAATCAAGTTCTTCACTAATTCATACTTCGCAACAGTCATTAACCAATAGGCTGGCCTGCTACATACGCACACAGCTGAGTCGTATTGATGATTTATGCTAACATTGTCCATGCGCCTCATGTGCTTAGCCAGCCTAAACTAGCACATACTTTATTAGAATTCCTATTAGAACACTTACAATGAAAAGATAGAAAGTTTTGTTGAATTTATATATCAATAAAAATGACCACAAAACATTGATTCGTTTTGTAGTCATTTTCTTTAAATTTTAAACTTACCGGTATTAAACCCCTATAATGTTATGCATTTAACCCATAAGCATTAACAAGTGCCGCTAAGCCCCCTTGATAACCTGATCCAACTGCATTGAACTTCCACTCATTGCCGTGGCGATACAATTCACAAAAAACAACGGCTGTTTCAATCGAAAAATCTTCACCCAAATCGAAGCGTAAAATTTCTGTACCTAAATCTTCATCTACTAAGCGGACAAATGCATTTGTTACTTGTCCAAAGTTTTGACGGCGATTTTCAGCATCATGAATTGTGACAGTAATGGCGATACGCTCTACATCAGACGCAACTTTATTTAGATGGACTTTGATTTTTTCATCATCGCCGTCCCCTTCACCAGTCAAATTATCACCCGTATGTTCAACAGAACCGTCGACACTTACTAAGTTATTATAAAAAACGAAGTCTAAATCTTGACGGCACTTTCCTTGATCATTTAATAAAAATACCGATGCATCTAAATCAAATGCGGCGCCTCCGTCAAAATTCTTCACATCCCAACCTAAACCAACGATAATATTTTGCAGTGCTGGATTGCCTTTTGTTAAATCAATTCGTTGGCCTTTGCTTAATTGAATTGCCATGTGAATTCCCCCTATTACTTTTCAATATGGTTAACCGATTTGTAAGCCAAAATCATTACATAATGCCGCTAGTCCACCTTGATAACCAGATCCGATTGCAGCAAATTTCCATTCACCACTATGACGGTATAACTCGCCAACTACAAGCGCTGTCTCAATCGAGAAATCTTCGCCTAAGTCATAACGGATTAACTCGCCAGAATCGCTGAATACACGAATAAATGCATTCGAAACCATCCCGAAGTTTTGTCCGCGACCTTCACCGTCATGAATCGTAACGGCAAATGTTATTTTCTCAATGTTTGCTGGCACTGCTTGTAAGTCAACATAGACAACTTCATCATCGCCTGTTCCAGCTCCTGTTAAGTTGTCACCAGAATGGACTACTGAACCATTAGCACCTGATGTATTGTTATAAAAAACGAAGCCTTCTGGACCTGTTACTTTTCCAGTTCCTTCTAATAAGAAGATTGATGCATCAAGGTCAAAATCTTTTCCGCCATCGTATTTATTCGTATCCCAGCCTAAACCGACACTCACCTTTGTTAACCCTGGATTTGATTTTGTTAAATCTACTTTTTGACCTTTTGATAATGAAACGACCATTTTAATTCACTCCTCAATTATGATTGGTATTTTCGAACGACTTCACCGATTGAATTATCTTGCGTACCTGTTCCTAATGCAGCAAACTTCCATTCATTTTCATGTCGGTAAATTTCGCCCGTAATTAATGTTGTTTTACCTGAATAATCTTCAGATAAGTTATATTTTAACAGTTCTTCGTTCGTTGCAGTATTAACAACACGAATAAATGCATTTTGAATCATACCAAAATGTTGATTACGCTTTGCTGCTTCATAAATATTAACAACGAAAATCAATCGATTATAATCTGCAGGGATAGACTTTAACTCCACAATAACTTGTTCGTCATCGCCTTCACCAGCACCTGTTATATTATCCCCTGAATGGACAACTGCACCGTTCGCACCTTTTAAATTCCCAAAATAGATGACATCCTCTTTAGCAGCTAAACGATCACCTTTCAAGAGAATAACGGAAGAGTCACAGTCTACATTTGCAGTTTTAGCACCGCCGCCTCCAAATAATCCGCCGAGTAAACCACCGCTCGATTTTTGTTGAACAGGATCCCATCCTAATCCAATTTGAATTTTATTTAACCCTGTATTGCCTTTTGTTAAATCAACTCGTTGACCTTTTTGTAAGTTAATTGTCATATTAATTCCTCCTAACAACCATATTATTCAGCCTATTATTAATTTTATATTTTCTGACAAAAAAGTACAAACTTTCCTGCCTACTATTTTAGTTTTTTCGAAATCCGACGAAACATTGTCTTCAAATCTAATTTTCGATCCGATGTATCTTTTGCTAATGGTGCGTTTAACGTTTTCGCCAATGTTTCATCAAAACTAATTTTCTCAAGACGATGTGTATTAAGCAGATGTCCTGTAATAAAATGTTCAATACTCCGCGAACCACCCGGACTACATATAATGACATCAAACCCAAGCATGCTTGCAAACAATAATAGCACCGCATCTTGGCGTTGCATTTGCCCACTTGCTTCTTCTTTAAAGATTAGAATCGTCGGGTTTAAATAACTATAGTCAAATTGTTGATACAAGCGAATGATTTCTTCAGGAATTAGCATAAGTTGCCCAAATAAATATTGCGCATGCTCTACTTTGGATTGCTGTGGAAGCGGCTGAACATAGTCACTTTCTATAAAACGAATCATCGTGTTCGCCATATTTCGCTGTGCACCGAGTGGCATATTTTTACACGGCCATATCGACAATTGCATTATTTTTTCTGCATCTAACTGACCGTCTGTGCTCGCATCACGCATATGAAACTGCATATTGCTCTTTTGCAATGGCAGTAATGGGAAACTAGTAGCAGTGTACGTCATTTCTTGCTCATGTAGCTTACGAATTTTACGAGCGTAATCTACCTGATCCAGCGACAGCCCTTCCACTTTTGCAAATAACACAGGTAAATAAATGACGCCATTCTCTTCTTCAAAACCATCACGTAAATACAAATGAGCATCCGACAAAATAAATAATTCATCGTATGTTGTATTTAAAATTCGTGTTCGTGTTTCATGCTCAGCGTATTTCCACGGATAATTCAGTGCCGAGTTATTATACAAATGCTCACTTACTTGCTCTGACGCTCGTGATGTAACCGTTTGCACACGCATCGGCTTATCAAATGGAAAATCAAATATTGTCCCTTTATTGGCAAGCACTTCAGTCGGAATATCCGTAAGCCCGAATGGTTCAAATATATTTTCACCATCTGGCTCAAATACGACGAGGTCACAGCCAAATAAATAGAGGAAGTATAAGAAATATATTTCACTTTCTTTTGCAGGACCATACCATAGCACACGCGGCATCGAAGACTCAAAAGGCGCTTGCTCTAGCCATAATGGGAAGAAATGATTCGACCATTTTACAAAATCTAAAAAAATCCGCTGCAACTGATTGCTAACTAGACCTGGATAGCGAATTTGTATAAGCTCCAACCAGCTTTGTAATGTGTTCACAAAGTGATTTCGGTAAGGTGTATTCATCAGTGGCAATAATTGCTTTCCTGCAAAAAACGCCATGAAACGATTAATCGAAATCGGGTTTTCTCGATGCATTTGCAAAATATTCACTATTTCAGTTCGCATCTGGGGATCAATTACTTTCGGCATATTATGAAAAAGTAGCGTCCAACCAATTTCTTTATTCGTTAACGTGTATAAATACTCCTGCATGTCATATTCACTATCATCGATTCCTAATAATTGTTTTGCGACACGTGAATATTGTAGTTCTCCGTTCGTTTCCAAATAAATTGGTCGTGTATGTAATTTTGTCGAAATGATTTCTTCCCATGTTTTTATATTGTCTACGAAATCATGTGGCTTAAATCGCATCATTCCCTCACTCCAGTCTACAAATCATTGAGCTTCTCTATAATATACGTTTTAGGTAGAAGTTTAGTTTCATTTATCATAGTAAATTTTCGAGCTTTTCCAAAACATGAGCAATCTCATCGCGTGAAGAGGTTAAATTTTTCTGCTCCAAGAAGAATTTTTTTATGATTCCCTCGTACAAAACCCTTTAAATACTTAATGTAAAAAGACCACAAAACAATGTAATGTTTTGTGGTCAACTATTATTTACAATTTAAATTTACGCGCTGTTTCGTTTAAATTTTCCGCCATTGTTGCTAAGTTGATGGCGCTATTCGTAATTTCATCCATTGAACTTGCTGCTTGTTGAATTGTTGCTGACGTTTCTTCAATCCCTGCCGCAGATTGCTCTGAAACAGCTGCAATTTCATCGACTGATTTATTAATAGTCACTGTATTCTGCACAACGTCATCAAGTTTCTCCGACATATCTTCAATGCGCCCCGACATAGCATAAACCGCTTCAGCAATTTGTGTAAATGTTGCGCCTGTAGAAGCAATTTGTGTTGAGCCTTTCGCTACTTCCTCATAGCCATTTTCTAAAGAAGTTGTCACTACTACAGAGTCTTTTTGAATTTTTTGTACAATGTTTGTAATATCGCCAACTGAAACGGATACTTGCTCTGCCAGTTTACGGACCTCATCTGCAACTACTGCAAATCCTTTCCCATGCTCACCCGCGCGTGCCGCTTCAATGGCCGCATTCAGTGCCAATAAATTTGTTTGATCGGCAATATTATGAATGACCGAGACTAATGTTGAAATTTCTTGTGTTTGTTTACTCAACTCATCTACGTTTACAACCGCATCTTTTACAATAAGATCAATTGTCATCATTTGATTCGTTGAGGCTTCCATTAAACTTCTACCTTCTTTGGTCAATTTCATCACTTCATCTGAGTAATGATTGACCTCATTACTACTTGTACTTACATCCTTTACCTTTGTTGTAAAGTCTGTCATCGCTGTCGCAACATCCGAGGCATTACTTGCTTGAATTTCTGTACCACTTGCAATTTCGGTAACTGTATCTACAATTTGTTCTGTACCTGTTTTCACTTCTGTTGCCGATTGCATCAGTTCTTCACTGTGTGCAGCGACGTCATTAGATACTGTTTGAATATCCTTTAATAAACCATTCATCGTCTTTGTCATACTATTGGTAGCCTCTGTTAGTTGACCAATTTCATCTCTTGAATTCACTTCTAGGGCGGGTTCACTAAAGTCTCCACCTGCAATTTGCTGCATACGCTTTGTAACGACATTAATAGGTTTTGAAATAAGTCTCGCACTAATGATGGCCGTAAAAATGGCAACAATGACAATCACAATGCCGACGATTATATTTGCAATCTGTATTTTTTCATTATCTTTTATCATACTTGCACCAGAAGCATTAATGGATTGTTTTCGGTGTTCCGCTTGGCTTTCATAACCCTCACGAATTTCAGTCGCCTTTGAATCCATTGCTGCTAAATTTTGAAGCGCTAATTCTTTATTTCCTTGATCGTAGACTTCAAATACGTCTTTTTGAACATAGCTACTCCACTCTTTCGCCATTCCAGCATATTTGTTGATTTCTCCTGATTCTATAAGAGCTAATCGAATTTTCTCGTTTTCAAGCGCTCGTTCTGAAGTATTTACAAAAATATCTTTATATTTTTCTTCCCCAGATAATACATAACCTCTTGCTGCAGCGATACGTAAACCAATTGTTGAGGCTAATTCATAATCTGCAATTAATAATTGTAAATCTTCATCAACAATTTTTTCAGTAGCTAAATTGCTTTGATGCGTTGTATATACATTGAATCCAATATTTAAGCAAATCACCGCTACAATCAAACTAAATGCAAATATAATTCTTGCACTGATCGTCTTAAATTTAAACATTTTATCTCTCCTCATTTTTCTAGATTCTATAAAAACAATTTGTGAAATTCTGTTTCTCTTATTATAAAAATCGTAATTTCTCTATTTTAGATTTTCATAATATCCCTGAATATTATTAATTTACCACTTTTATATTCTATTAGGATAAAAATGAGATTTATGTAACATTTAAATTGATAACTTCATGATTTTATTACAAATTACAGCAAATATCTAATTTTTTTATTCTAAAATACGCTCATTTTAGTTCCATGGGAATATTACATCCTCAAAACAACTAAACATTTATAGCTATAAAAACAAAAAAATGATTCATTTACTTGAAACGAGTGAACTTTCAAAGTGTAATTCCTCTGCAACTATTCTTTTGGAGAGCGTTCTCAAGCTTGATTTTTTGATTTGTTCGACGCTTATTCACATATTGAGTTTACTGAATTTTCAGTATATAATTATTAAAAAGGGGATGAATGTAAATGAGGAAATACTTGAAGGAATTTGGCACTTTTCCAGACGTCACTGTCATGTTATTCATTTTATTCGTTTGCACTGCATTAACCGTTCCGCATATGCTACACCTTTGGACGTGGGTTGCATTAGGTGCGGGTATGCTGACGTATGCAACGAGTGAGTATATGGTACACCGCTTTTTATTTCATATTAAGAAGCCCGAAAATCCGTTCATGCTAAAGATGATTAAAAGGTTACATTATGACCATCATGTAGATCCCGACAATTTGAAACTATTATTTTTGCCGTTATGGTTCAGTATTCCAGGATTTGTTATTTATAGCCTCATAGTTTTCCTCATAACAGACAGTAAAAGTCTGACGCTTGCATTTGCAACAGGCTTGGTAGCTTACTTCCTTTACTATGAATGGAAGCATTACATTGCCCATAGACCTATCCAACCTCGGACAAATTTAGGGAAAAACATAAAAAAGCATCATCTCCTGCATCACTTTAAAAACGAAAATTACTGGTTCGGTGTCACGCATACATCGTTTGATAAAACATTAGGCACCTTTAAAGAAGGCAAGGATGTTGAAAAGAGCCAAACTGCACGCAATTTAGAAAATCGAGTATAAGCGAGTTCTTCATTTATTGCAGTTGATTTTGTTGCGCCATAGTTACCTCCCTGTTTGAATTGTACTTTTCTTGTAAGGTTTTGTTTTGCCAGTAAAACGTGAAAAACTACAACCTTGTGAGATTGTAGTTTTTCAGACGTGCCTATTTCTTCTTTACATAGCTTTGATAAAAATCATACAGTTGTTCAATGGAGGAACTTAATAAAAGTGGCATCGCTGTTTCAACCATTTCGCGCTCCCAATCAAACCAGCGCATTTCCATCAACATATTGATTTCTGAATCAGTAAATCTCTTTTTAATTTCTTTTGCAGGATTTCCGCCTACCATTGTATAAGGTGGTACATCTTTAGTGACTACTGATCCCGACGCAATAATCGCACCTTCGCCAATTGTAACCCCTGGCATAATCATTGCATTCATACCAATCCAAGCATCACTTTTTATAACTGTATCCCCTTTTGGCTCATAGGAGTTTTGTATATGCTCGACAAATGGATAAACTGTAATCCAGTCCGAGTGGTGGTTATGGTTGCCTCCCATTAAAATGACAACACCACTCGCAATACAAACATAATTTCCAATAATCAGTTTGTCGAGATGCCAGCCAAATTGTTCAATCGGATTAAAAAGTGCCTGCGATTTACTATCTCCCCATAAATATCTTACACAACCGTCTTCAAAATTTTGATTGCCATAATATCCTGAGTAATAGGAATACTCGCCTACTTCAATAAGTGGGTTTGTCACGATATCTTTTAAATATTTTATTTCTGACCAATGATTAAATAATGGATGTTTCATAATGATACCTCGCTTCTAAGTATTAAACATTTTATGGGTTACTTAGAAGCTTGACCCAACAGCGACATTTTTGAATTTTTTCAAACGACGAATCATCCTCATCAGCCCTTCTTGTATAGTATTAAAAATCATAACGCAATCAATAATCGTAGTCAAATTGTGTGTGATTCTGTTTACAAATAAGGTTAAGGAAGCCCCTTTGCGTGTAGATTTTGATTATCTATAAATATCGTGATAAAATAAAATAAAAATAATTCCAAAAAAAGGATAAGGTGATTTATGAAGTTGATATCGGAAAATAAAGAGCAAACTATATTTGATCATGTTGGAAATAAAATAATATTGGATAGAGAAATTAATATTATCACTCGATTTGAAGAACCATTGATCGTAACTTTAGGAAATGTTTTAAGTAACGAGGAATGTGATGAACTTATTCGTTTATCAAAGGACAAGTTGCAACGCTCAAAAATTGGGGCTACACGCGAAGTCAACGAACAGAGGACAAGTAGCAGCATGTTTTTTGAAGAAAGTGAAAATGAAATAATTACTACCATCGAAAAAAGAATCTCTTCTATTATGAATATTCCCATCGAACACGGTGAAGGCATTCAAATCCTTCAGTATACTCCGGGTCAAGAGTATAAGGCTCATTATGATTTCTTTTCATCAACAAGTAAATTATCAAGTAATAATAGAATTAGTACGCTCGTTATGTACTTAAATGATGTCGAAGAGGGTGGAGAAACCTTTTTCCCTAAACTGAATTTATCCGTAACCCCACAAAAAGGGATGGCGGTTTATTTCGAGTATTTTTATAACGACGAAAACTTAAACGAGTTAACATTACATGGTGGAGCGCCCGTTATTACTGGTGAAAAATGGGTTGCTACGCAGTGGATGCGGAAACAAAAAATTAGATAATAAACTGAATTATTCTAGGAAGCTGTCTCAAAGGGTGCTTATGAGACAGCTTCCTGTTATTTTTAGTTAAACCTTTTCGTTGTTTGAAATAAAATGAAAAATATTCTCCCAAAAGCAATCATCTTTCACACAATTATGGTGGCCCTTCGTTTCCACTTTTATGACTCGCTTAAAGTTACTAGCTTTTAATAGTATCTCCACATTTGAAATTGGTACTTTTTTATCCAAATTTGAGTGTATGGCAAGTGCTGGGGACTTTTGATTTTTTAATATTTCCTCTAGACACCATTCTCTTCTCGCTTTTAGAAACACACCTCCGCGTAATAAAAACCAACTGACAAATAGCCAGCCAAACGGAATATAAGGAAGTTTTACTTTGTCAGCCATTGAGTTACTAATACTCTTTAATGATGTCGGCATTGAATCAGTTATCAGTGCTTGTATTCTCAAATCGGTTGCATTTACAATACTCGCTGCTATCCCACCCATTGAATGCCCTAAAATATAGATCGCTTTACTATTAATATCTGACCTCTCGCGCACATAATCAATCGTTGAAGTTATGCTTTGGACAAACGATGCAATACTCACTTGTTTGTGGATGAATTCACTTTGCCCATGACCAAGAACATCCACAATAATTACATCATACCCGTTAGCTAGTAGCGGGTCGGCATACCGCAACATGTCTGACTTATTAGAGCCCCAGCCGTGTACAAGTAAAAAGCACCCCTTTGCCCTCTCACTTTTAATGAGCCAACCTCGAATTGTCCCACTATCCAATTCCATTTCAATTGTTTCATACGGCGAGCTCGGTTGCATTTTTTCAGCTTTTCGTTTCGGCGTAAAAATATGACGAATAATAGCGCTCCTCAAAATCAAAATAACTCCTACAAAAGCAATGAATATTAAATATTTCATAATAACCTCCTCAAAAAGATACCTTTCAGTCCCTTTTATAGTGTAAAAAAAGACGGCTTTATTGCCGCTCAGTTTCAATCATTGAAATATATTTCTTTAAATTATTTATGATAATTTTCGTTATTTGCCCCTCTTTTTTTAGTCGGTCTAATACAAGACCACCTTCTAATGTTGATACAATATAAATCGCTGTCTCGTATGGTTGTAATAATGGCTTCAACTCCTGTTGCTGAATACCATCCTCTATAATTTTCACCATCCATTTAATTAGCATATCCATTGCCGCATTAATTGATGGCAATAACGCACTTCCTTCTAAATCATCCATTTCTATTGCTGCGTTAAAAATAGGACATCCACCTACTATCGGTTCTCCTTCACTTAATTGTAAAAAGGTCTCTACAAATGCGATTAATTTATCCGCTGCATGTTCTTGTTTTGAAACACTCGTCATTAAATGATTGCGCATCATTTCAGTAGAGTAATGAAAAGACTCAACCATCAGTTGCTCTTTATCTTTAAAGTGTCGGTAGATCCCCCCTTTTTGAATAGTTGTTTCTTGAATAATGTCATTCATCGTCGTTGTCATATAGCCTTTTTGGTTAAAAATTATAGCTGATTTTCGGATAATCGTACGTCTTGTTAATTCACCTTTTTTCATTTCCACCCTCCAAAAGATACCGTTCAGTCTCTTATAATATGCAGGTTGGACAATATAAAGTCAAGGATTTTTTTAACATTAAATAACATGTCAACTCTTTAAAAAGTGGATAAAATTTAATAAATCCATCTGACAATCAAAACAAGCCCGAACTTATTTCAGTTCGGGCTTCCCTAATTAATTTACCTCTACCTGCCCCATCATTCCGTTTTCTTCGTGTTCAAGAATGTGACAGTGGAACATATAGATTCCCTTATTATTGAACTTCACAGCTAACTTGAATGTTTCTCCCGCGTCAATTGCGATCGTATCTTTCCATCCTTGCTCGCTCGCTGGTGGTTCTTGGCCATCGATTGATACGATTTTAAACTGTGTCCCGTGAATATGGAATGGATGCGTCATGCCACCCATCATATCTGACTTATTGTAAATTTCCCATATTTCTGTTTCACCTTGTTTTTGTGTAAAATCGATTCGATTCATATCAAATTGCTTATTATTAATCGCGACCATGTTGCCCATCCCGAAAAGCTCAAGCTTCTTAGATACCGGCAATTTTCTTTCTTCATCCGTAACCATATAGTCATTCAAATTAGTTGGAATGTTACTTGAGTTGCTAGATTTTTGTTCATCAATAGTAAATGGTAATAAAATGGCGCCACTTTCATTTAGAAGTGCAATATTACTAGCTGCATCGTATTTCGAAAAATCAATAATAATTTCAGCCCGTTCACCTGGTGTTAAAGTAATTTCACGCAACTTATTTGGCTTATTAATAAGACCACCATCCGTTGCAATTTGTTGGAATTCGTCCCCCGTATTCAATCGATACGTATAATTCCGCGCGTTGGAACCATTTACTAAACGTAAACGAACCTTTTCTTTACCAACTGTAAGCCTCGGATTGATTGTGCCATTTATTAATAACGTATCACCAATCGTCCCATCTTCATTCAGCGCTAATTTGTAATTTAATTGTTTATTGTCATCGAACTGTTTATCTTGGAAAATTAACGGAAAATCATTGATGCCGTATTCATTTGGTAAATCAAGTGTTTTCGATCTCGCATCCTCCACATAAATCAATCCTGCTAACCCTTGGTAGACTTGTTCTGCTGTTGCCCCTTCAGGATGTGGATGAAACCATAACGTAGCTGCTTCTTGATTGACCGTAAATTTAATATCCTTCGATTGGCCAGGTTCTACATAATTATGTGGGCCACCATCGCCTGTACCAGGAATATCAACTCCGTGCCAATGAAATGTTGTTGTTTCATCCAATTCATTTTTTGTTCTAAATGTAACGTTCTCGCCCTCATTTACTTGAATGACAGGCCCTAAAAATGATCCATTATAGCCCAATGTTTTTGTTTGAACACCATCAAAAATTTCCGTTTCACCAATTTGCGCGGTAATTGTATAAATATTTTCTTCACCTTCTTGAGGTTTAAGTAATGGAGGGAGCGCCAACTCGTTTTCACCAGTTGAATCATTTAATGCGAGTGGATTTGTGTGGCTCATATGACCGTTCTCCATTTCGCTGCTCTCCATTTCGCCGTTCATCTGCTGCATTTCTTCCTCGGACATATTACTGTGATCCATTTTGCTATGGTCCATTGTGTCTTTCGCGCCTGAACCACCCGCACTACAACCTCCGATAATTGCAGCACTAAGCAATAATCCTGTAATCAATATCTTTGATTTCATCATTTTCCTCCTCATAATTTGTTACATTTAAAATGTAACAAATAAATAAGGAGAATTTATGGAGATGAAAACTCATTTTCACCAATATGTAATTGTATCCAATATCCCAATGATAATTAGGATCACGCCAGCAATTTTTTGAATTAGCCTTCCTAGCTTCATACTCTTTTTCATGATGTGCCCTCTTACGCCAAAATACCAAAATAACCCTAATATGATGAGCAGCGGTAAAGACGTCATAATGCCAAATATAGCAGGTAATACAAGGCCGTAAGATGTGGTGATGACGGTTGGCATTAGCCACACAAAGAAAAGTACGAACATCGTTGGGCAAAATGCCATAGCAAAGCCAGCTCCAAGTAAAAAGGAACCGATTTTCCCTTTCTTTAAACCTTTGGGTATATGCTTTGAAATACCGTCAAGAAATCGCAAATTTAGAATTCTGAGGAGGATCATTCCTGTTATGATTAACAGCGGTCCCATTGCTTTGCGAAATACCGGAAAATATTCTGTCAGCTTTGTCTCAAATGTCTGCCCGAAAATCCAAGCGAGCAATCCAATGGACGTGTAGACAAAAACTTTACCGGACATAAAGGCAATAATTTCTTTCCAGTTGTTTTCCATTTGTATAGCGCGATTTCCGTATAATGTAATAGCACTCATATTTCCTGTGATCTGACATGGTGCCAATGCGCCAATTAATCCAAGTAGGATTGCAATAATAATTGGCGAATGCTCATACGAGTGTAAAAATGTAGAAACCGGTCCACTAATGGTTTGACTTATTTGGGACAGCCAACTATACATGTAAAAACCACCTTTTTGCATTTATTTATTGATACTTCAACTCCATTTATAACCGATTCCCCACACGGTTTTAAGGAACTCATCAATGGGAAATCCAGCGTTTCGTAGTTTTTCTCGTAAATTGCGAATATGTGAATCCACTGTGCGCACATCTGTATACGTATCAAATGCCCATCCGCTTTCTATAAGCTCTTCCCGTGTAAACGTCTTTGCTGGTCTAGAAATTAATGCCTTTATAATCAAAAATTCCTTTAATGTGAGCTGTGCAGTTAAGTCTTTGTAATTTAGAGCGTATGCCTCTGTATTTAAAGAAAAATCCTGATATTGTATTTGTTCTTTCCCTGATGTATCTTGAGTGACTCGGCGTAGGAGCGCATTGACTCTTGCCACCAATTCCCCTTCATCAAATGGCTTGGTCACATAATCATCCGCTCCTGTATTCAAACCTTTCACTAAATCAAACTTATCTGATCTCGCTGTTAGCAAAATTATCGGTACATTTGAAAATTTACGAATGGCTTCACAAACTTCCCACCCATCCATTTCTGGCATCATCACATCTAGTAAAACAAGGTCGATTTTTGATTTCTTTAATGTTTCAATAGCCTTCTTACCACCCGTTACTTTAATGCATTGATAGCCATGAGGTTCGAGAAATAATGCCACCAAGTCCAACATTCTTTGCTCGTCATCAACTAATAAAATCGTTTGCATGTAAACTCTCTAGCCTCCCATTAAATCGTTATTGTAAAAGTGCTCCCCTTGCCCCGCTTACTTTTGACTTCAATTGTACCGCCATGTGCTTCAACAAGTTCCTTTACAACAGACAGCCCAATGCCTGAACCACCAAAAGCGCGTGACCGTGATTTTTCGACGCGGTATAACTTTTCAAAAATAAAATCAATCTCATTAGCAGGGATGCCTATACCCGAATCCATTACTGAAATAATGGTCTTTTCTTCATTTTGACTGACGTGCAAAATAACCTCAGACTGTTCATCTGAATAGTTCAACGCATTCTCCAATAAATTAATAACAATTTGCTCGAGCCGTAACGCATCAGCAAATAGTTGATATTCTCCCTCACAGTGCAAAGTGAGCTTCATATTTTTCATAGCAAAAGAAGGCTCAACAAGCTTATATATGCCATCAAAAAAAGGACGTGCCGCAAAAAACGCTTTCTTAACAGTAAAGGAATTCTCGTCCATCCTAGCCAAATCTAATAAATTTTTCATAAGCTCTTTCATTCGGTTAGACTCTTCAACAATAATTTCAAGATACTGTTGTCGCTCTTGTTCCGTCAAATTGCCCCTCGACATTACTTTTGAATAGCCAATTAAATAAGTCAAAGGTGTACTTAATTCATGCGAAATTGAAGCAAGAAATTCATTTCGTTCCAATTTTAAACGTTCTAGATCATTCGCCAATTTCTGAATGGATCCTGCCAATTCCCCCAGCTCGTCTTTACTGTTAACCGAAAGACGAACTTGAAAATTGCCTTCACTTAATTTTTCAGTCGCCTCTTTCATATGAATTAACGGTCGCGTAATGACTTTGGACAACACTGCGTAAACAATAAATAACACAATAAAACTTGTCACACCTGCTATGGCAAAATGCATCGTCAAATCTGCTACCATCCCATTAATGGTACTCGTACTAAAAAACATAATTACATAGCCGGATTGCTTTGGATTGATAACGTACGGATGGGCACTCACAATATAAGGAGAGTCACGCCAATTCGAAACTAAAATTTTATATTTTTCCACTTGTAAGTCTGTAAGGCGTAGATTTAGTTGTTCAAGAAGTGCAACATTTATATCCGATTTTCCTAATACCGCACCTTGTTGATTGGTAATGATAACTTCACGATTCGCATCCTTTTCCATTAAGACGATATGCTTAATTGTCGTATCCGAATAATGCTCCATTAATACATCACGATGATTGGCACCATTAGCTAGCAGTGTCTCAAATTCTTCGTCTACTTTCGAGTTGATAATATTTCGATGCAAATAAAACATTAAAAAGAAATCCATGATAAGTACCACAATAAAAAAATAAGTGGCTAATTTTGTCGATATTTTATTCACTCTACTATTAGCGCCCCCTTTACCAAATCATCATATTATTATATCGAATAATTATGGAGAACTTATGCAGATACATATTTACTCGGCGAAATTTACGCCTACTTTATTCAGCTAGCAGGTTGTAATGTTGGCTTTTTAATCATTACGACAAAAAGGCTTGCTAATACGCAGAAAACACCAGCTAAGAAAAACGCCCATGTGTAAGAATCGAAAAATTTATAAATAAGGCCTCCACCAAATGCCGCAGTAGCCGCACCTGCCTGATGAAAGGCAAAAATCCATCCATAAATAATCCCACTCTTTTGGACACCGAAAACTTGTCTTGCAATGCCAATCGTTGGTGGTACCGTCGCAATCCAATCTAATCCATAAAATACCGTAAAGATTACTAACAAAGTAAAAGAACCTTCCATTAAAGAATATGGAAGCATTACTAAAGAAGCCCCTCTCAGGATGTAATACCAAAATAATAACCACCGATTATCAAAACGATCGGATAACCAACCTGAGAGCGTCGTTCCCACTAAATTAAAGATGCCCATAAATGACAGAAACGAAGCCGCTGTAACTAGAGGTATTCCAAAACTCATACAATAAGAAACAAAGTGTGTACCGATTAAACCGCTCGTTGAAAGCCCACAAATATAAAAACTACCGGCTAATAACCAGAATTCTTTCGCTTTCACAGCTACGAACAAACCTTTGAAAGCTAAAACAATCGGATTTCCCTTCTGTCCTTCATCGCTCACTTGTGATTCCTCATCAATGCCATATGGAAAAACCCCCGCATCTTTCGGGCTATTTTTCATAAATAAGAAGATGATGATTAGCATGATGAAACATAAAATAATAATTAACCCAATTGCCCACCGCCATGAATAATTATTGATAATAGTAGCTAGGACAGGCAGTAAAATTAACTGACCTGTTGCAGTGCTTGCAGACAAGATACCTAATGCTAGTCCTCTTCTTTTTCCAAACCAATGAGTCGATACATATGGACTCACTACGGTTAAAAAAAGACTCGCCCCAAGCCCAATAATAAAACCCCAAATAACGATTAAGTGCCATGATTGACTCATTATTAATGTGAGCATGCTCCCCATTATTAAGGTTGCCATCGAAACTAACATCAGTTTCTTTACACCAATGACTTCTAATAACGCCGCCATGAACGGACCTGATATGCCATATAAAAATAGACTGATGGCAAAAGCTAGTGCAATAACAGAACGATCCCAGCCAAATTCATTTTCGAATGCATTAATAAAAACGCCTGATGAAGCTATGACAATTCCAGCTACAATAATAGAGAAAAACGTTATTGTAAGAATAATCCAACTATAATGAATCCGTTTCATAATCCGCCTCTTCCTATGGATAATTTTAATGTAATATCCACCCACTTTTTCTTAACTTTACCTTGTGCATAACCATTAGTAAAATTGAAGTTTATGAAGTGACCCATTGATTTTTTTGATACTATAAAAGAAAAAGGAAAATAAAGGTTGGTGAAACGATGGAAATACGTCATTTTATTACGTTTAGAAAAGTCATTGAGATGGGCAGCTTTACACAAGCAGCCCAACATTTAGGTTACACGCAGTCCACAGTGACTTCACATATTCAGGCACTCGAAGAACATTTAGGTGCACCGCTATTTAATCGGATGGGGCGAAAAGTTAGTTTAACTGATATCGGTACTAAATTACTCCCTTTTACGCAAGAAATTTTAGATACGTATGGAAAAATTGAAGGAATTACGAGTGAGGGGCAAGAAATGCGTGGGGAGTTAAAGATTGCGGCGCCTGAATCTTTAACCGTTTACCGACTGGAACCAATATTAAGAGAATTTAGAAGGAAGTTTCCACATGTAAGTATCCGTTTAACGAATGCCACTTGCGGTGATAACAAAAAAGCAATTCTGAATGGTCATGCTGATCTTGCATTTGTTATGTTGCCACAGATGCAGCATTCCGATTTAATTATTCATCCGCTAATGGACGAACCAATTGTCCTCGTAGGAAACCCTGATTGTTCGCTAACTATTTTAGATGAACGTTACAAAAATCAAAAGTTAAATGAATGCTTGATTACGAATGAGAAGGAATGCAGTTATCGAAGAATTTTTGAAGAGTATTTGCGTGAACAGCGAATTGCACCTGCCTCCACAATGGAACTTTGGAGTATTGAAGCAATAAAGCGCTGCGTAATGAGTGGACTTGGTATTTCTTATTTACCTTTAATGACTGTGAAGA
Source organism: Solibacillus cecembensis (assembly GCF_050272495.1). Lineage (NCBI taxonomy): Bacteria > Bacillati > Bacillota > Bacilli > Caryophanales > Caryophanaceae > Solibacillus > Solibacillus cecembensis. The sequence continues at coordinate 49,608 of NZ_JBNNMF010000004.1, forward strand.
GTGAAATTCAAGAAGGTACATTAAAAGTAATTCCTTGTGTAGGAGGCTTCCAACAAATTTTTTCTCAGGTCGCCTATCATAAAAATAAGTGGATTTCCCCAGCTTTAAAGATGTTTATCGAAATTACTTTGAAAAATGCGCGGGATTGGTCATGTGCAGAAATAGTTTAACTTACTTTATTACACGCAAATAAGATGGACTATGAAAAATGGTCCATCTTACTTCAATCTGATTTGTACTCAACACTCACACGTTCAATTGTTTTCCGCCAGCCGACCGAGTGGACCATTTTCATCGATAATATCCGATAAATCATAGACCGAAATAGGAAATATTGGAAAACCAAAATAATGTGGTGTAATTTCAAACAACTGAAAATAAATGACAAGCGTCTTATCCGCAATATAAAAATCTTGATCTGGTTTTATTACGGTAAACGTATTAATTAACGGGATATTTCGGCGCTTAATTTGTTCGTGAATAAGCGCCGAAATTCTTGCAATATAATCACTATTGGGAATAAATAAATCCTTTAACGTACAAATCTGTTCCTTCAGCATGTCAAATGTTAAAGACTTTAAATAACTCATTCCATTGGCGGCATGACTGTGATACGTATAATTCGATTGCGTTAAACTTAGTACTTGCCTTTGATTATTTTTAATTTCAAAATACCCCAACATTTCGTCCACAGTTGTCGGCATATTTCCATATTGTTCAATCATGAGATGTCTCGTTTGCTCAACAATTGCATGATTAATCTTCGCCTGCCATTGTGGTCGATGTAAGTATTCCACTTGAGGATAAAGAACCATTTGTTTTGCGCCATTTCTAATAATAAAAGTATTTATACTTACCGGCACGAGATGAAGCATAGGCGAACACCCCCATTGTTTTAGTTTATTGTATTCAACTAATTTGGGGATGTGTACAGAATTAATTTTGCATCGACATAAAATAAGGTGCATTGCCTAGAAGTTCAATATCCGTTGTTTTTGCTCCATTTTAATCTTCTCCTTCAATAAATTATTCCACTAAAAAGACTGAGATTTGTCCATTCCTACACAGCGTTATTATCTGTATATTCCTAATTATATTATTAATAGTTTACATCTAAACTCTCCTAATTTATAACCGATAGTTTTACAGTAATTCTATTCAACTTAAACGAAAGAGAAGGTGTCCATCATATATGTTTAAATCTATAAAAACAAAAATCATTATGCTTGTCATGGTGCTATTTCTTATTGGCATCGCTACAATGACCGCCATTAGTAGTACACAAGTTAAAAATACGACTGAAAAAACGGCGGCGGAAGCGAGCGCAGCACTCGTCAATGAAATTAGTCTAGCGATCGAAAATTACCTTGGTCAATATGCAAAAGCTATCGGGCATTTGTCTATGACACCAACAGTATCAAATTTCTCTATTTCTGACGGAGATCCTCCTACAAGTAACCCCATCCACGCGATTGAGCAAGAATTCAGTAACTTTTTAAAAATTTATGAAGAAGCGTCATCCATTTACCTAGCTCTTCCTACAAAGGATATGCTCATCATGCCACAAACTGATTTTGGGACAGATTTCGATCCAACAACACGTGAATGGTATAAAAATGCGATTGCAAATCCAGACGCCATTCAATGGTCAACGCCATTTATTGATTCAGTAACGAATGAATTTGTTGTGGCTGTTTCGAAGGCTGTCTATTCAAATAATCAATTTATTGGTGTTCTTTCACTTGATATTCAACTTTCTACATTAGTAACTGAGGTAGCGAGTAGTGATGTCGGCTACAAAGGCTTTCCGATGGTACTAGATACAAATGGTACAGTTGTTGCTCACCCATATAGAACCGGTGAGAATTATATGAGCATGCCATTCATTGCGGCTATGTATGAAGATGGAAACGATCAAAATATTTCTTACTATGAAAGTGACGGGGTTGATTTTGTCAACGTCCATACAACATTACCTGATCTCGGCTGGAAAATCTCTGCTATTTATGAAGAAAAAAATATTAATGAGACAGCCAATGATTTACGAAATTCAATGCTAGTGTTTGCATTTGTTACATTGTTCATAATCTCTATTGCGTTATATTTCACAATAAAGAGAATCATTCAACCAATTGGTGAATTAACATCATCTATGCATTCTGTATCACAAGGAGATCTCACTGTTCGTTCCACGATTAAAACAAATGATGAACTTGGTGAACTTAGCGATAATTTCAATATAATGATTGATAATATGAATTCGATTATTGCAGTAGTTAATGACTCTGCTTCCAATGTCCGCACTAGCTCTGAAAGCTTAAGTGCCGTTGCCGAAGAAACAAATGCATCAAGCGAAGAAATCGCACTTGCTATGACGGAAATTGCTGAAGGTGCCTCAAAATCGGCGGAAGATGCTGAAACGGTTACAGAACGTACAGAGCTTCTCGGTCAGCAAATTAATGATATTACGACTAAGGCAGAAATGATGTCCCACATCGCGACAGAAGCAGATGATATGAATACGAATGGACAAGCTCAAATGCAACAACTAAAACATTCTTTCGATGACTGGGAATCCAATTTACAATCGATGTCTGAAGTAATTTATACGCTCGAATCAAAAGTAAAAGCAATTGGCGGGGTGATGGAAACAATTACTCAAATTTCATCACAAACGAATTTATTAGCGTTAAATGCGAGCATTGAAGCTGCACGCGCTGGCGAGCATGGGAAAGGCTTTGCAGTCGTTGCCGAAGAAGTACGCAAGCTGGCTGAACAATCTGCACAAGCAACAGAAGAAGTGAAAGTAACGGTTCAAGAGCTACAAGCAGAATCTAGATTAGTAACGAAGCAAATGAATGACACACGTGAAAACTTCCAACTTCAAAGTATCGTTGTTCACGATACCGGAGTTACTTTCGAGGAAATTTCTACATTAATGGCAAACATGCACGACTCGATTAATACGGTTTATGCAGAACTCCAAAAAGTTGCGTTGCACAAAAATGACGTTGCTGAAACCATTCAAACAATGGCGGCCACATCTCAAGAAACAGCTGCTACTTGTGAAGAAGTCAATGCTTCAACAACTGAACAGCTTCAAGCGATTCAATCTGTCACAACTGCGGCAGAAACATTAACGAATTTAAGTGAAGATTTAACGAAAGCAATTAATCGTTTTAAAGTTTAAATTTATAAAAGTAACCCCACTGAGTATTAAAATCAGTGGGGTTTTCTAATACATATGAATCGCTTTAAAAGTCAAAATAGATACTAAGAATTATTTAGACAATGCTAATTTGATATGTGCTAAATGATGCTCCTCATGCCATGCTAATTTAGCAACTTTTGTGGCCACTGTTAATTCCCCATTTTCCTGATGCGTAAAAACTCGGTCCAATTGTTCTTCGGTTAAACTAGCGCCTAAACATACGATGCGTTCATTTATCCCTTCTAACATTTTAATCGAACTTTCTACCGGAAGTTTCGTATCTGGTTGAATTGCCCATTTATCTTGGTCGAAAGCTGGCACTGTTGGGTTTTCATCAGTTAAAGCGAGTTTCAAACGTTGATACATATTTAACTGTGAATCTGCAACATGATGAACAAGTTGACGTACTGTCCAGCTGCCGTCATTATATGTTTTACTTAATTCTACATCACTTAATGGTTCAACCACTTCTCTTAATCGATTTGTGTACGTTTCGATTTCCTTTAACCATTCTTGTAGATTTTCTGCTGTTACTTTGTCAGGTACTTGTAATTTTCCAATTGGAAACGTTACATTCATTTTCAATTCCTCATTTCTCATTGTAATTACAATTATTCTTTTCCAGAGATACTCCTGTTACTGTTCGCCTCGGATACGGATAATTCCTTTATTTTTCATTCATATATTTCTTGATTGTGTTGCATAAATTAAACAAGAAGAATAAAAAATAAAAGGATGATGTATAAGGTGACATTGTTGATTTGGTGTGAAATTCAATGACTACAGTATATCCTCTCTATAATTACAAGCCAATGATTGGCGGCTTACCCAATGATGATTGGGATATGGATCGCTGGGAAGATGACGGCGGTAAAAGTATTAGTACAGCAAATAATCCCAGTCTTCATTAAAAAGTAAATATGGTATTCAAGATTTGCAGCAGTTGCCCTTCATATTATTTCAACCGTTTTATAAAATAGGCAGCTTTATTGGATGTATATCCCCCCTCCCTTTCTTTTCGTGACATATTTTATACAGAAGAGAGGGGGGATTATTATGGGTTACTCTAATAATGCATGTGGATATGATAATTGTAGTTGCAACAGCTATAATGGAGGATATGGTGGAGGCAACAAATTCTCATTCGTACTTTTAGTTGTTCTATTCATCCTATTAATTATTGTTGGTGCTTCTTTTATTAACAAACCTTGCTAACCCGGGGTGGATACTGTTCATATTATATTAGGTAATGCTTAAAGTTTTAGCGATTTGAGCAAATTACCCCAAAACTACTTCCTTAGCATGCTTTCGAATGACTGCCCTGAAAACGACTTTATTCCTATGTTTTTACATTAAATTTATATTATTCATCAACCAACACAAAATCCCACAGAAAGCTGACTTGTCGGCTTTTCTGTGGGATTTCTTTTTCAACCTTCCACCCTCAATATCACTTTAAATATTGTTCCAGTTCCTTCCATGCTCTCAACTAAAATCTCACCATTTTGATAAGCAACAATTTGCTTACAAATCGACAAACCAATACCGTAAGAATTGGTCATGTGATTATTGGAAGCACGGTAATGCATATCAAAAATATACGGTAAATCCTTCTCCGGTATCCCCATCCCATTATCCTCAACGGCGAATATTACGTTTCCTTCGACTATTTCCATTGAAAATCGGATTTTTCCACCTGATGTATATTTAATCGCATTTGAAATCAAATTATTTAATACTTGCTCAATCCGTTCTAAATCAAGCATGACATGAGCTTCTCGTTCCGCAGAAAATAAGCTTTCATATACAATATTTGCTTGTTCAATATCAGCTCGGTATTTCTCATCAAATAAATCAAATATCCGCTGTACGGGCCAGCTTTTAAGTTCTAGCTTTGCGCGACCCGATTCTAGCTTCGATAATTCAAATAAATCTTGAATTAAATAATTCAATGAAATTAAGCGTTCCTTACTACGCGTCAAATGTATTTGCTGTTGCTTTGGATCTGGCACAATTCCATCCAAAATCGCTTCAATATAACCTAAAACGGATGTAATGGGTGAGCGTAAATCATGTGACACATTTTGCAACAGTACTTTGCGCTCGATTTCATTTTGCTGTAACCGTTCATTTACTTCATTCAAATAACTATTTACGGACTGAAGCTCCTCTGTTCGGTCACGCACCTGCTCTCCTAAATGCTCATACATTTTCGTATGTTCAATGGAAATCGCAATTTGTGATGAAATCATTTTTAATAATTCAATTTTATCTTTCTTGAAGACATAAGGCATTTGGGTATTCGCTAAATATAAAATGGCGGTCATATTGCCTTGATAAATAATCGGCAAGCACAAAATCGTTTTCTCATCCCCACCAAGATGGAACGGGGATAACATGGACGTATTGTCGATCAAAACATGCTGCTCACTTTTCAACACATATTGCATAATTGACTGCAAAGAATTACTTTCCATTTCCGCACCGCGATCGTGTGCTAGTGTAAAGGAGTTATTTTGCAATTCTGCCTTGCCGATAAAATGCATTTTGTCGTTTTCTTTTTTGAAAAAATAAGAAATATTTGCATCGGCATGCTTCATCATCAACAAAAGAACTTGACGAATTAAATCATCCATTTTCGTCTCATTTGCCAGTATTTGGTTGACTTCAATAACCGTATTCATGTCAAATGGTATGAGCATCTCTTTTTTCGATGTCCCAAATTGATTCGGCAAGAAATGTTCATATTGGTTCTCCCATTTGACCGCAACATGCCTCGCTCCCCATTCCTCCATTAACGAAACCGCCTGCTGCATATATTCTGAGGCACGGTGTACTTCACCTTGTTGTCTATAAAATTCTGCGGCACAATGACTTGCAATCGCTTGATCACAAATAAAACCACTCACTTTCGCAAGTTGAATTGCACGATCATAATATAAAATCGCATCCTCATATTTTTTCACACAAGAATGGTACTCCGCTTGCAGTAAATACAATAAATGCTCAAAATTTTCTGGTGCATGTTTCGAGTATTTCCTGAATTGTTTAATCGATTTCTGTATAGAGCGTCTATACTGTTGCTTCGTTTTTACCGATAATCTTTCATTCTTTCGCAATAGCTTTACCAGCCATAAAGCACTATATAAATATAATTGTGGACGTGCAACGGTCTCAACATTTATTTTCAAAACTGCTCCAAGCTCAGCCATTATTGATTGAGCTTCATTTTCTTCCTGTAATAAGTAGCTCATTTGAAGCCGTAGTACGATATGACTTTCCCAATACGATACATCGGTTTTATTTGTTACAGGTTTATTCCAAACTGCAGTATTCGTTGGTGTTTTTAATACCTGTAGCCACTCAACATACTCCGTTACATATTCGATTGAAGTTACATTTTTTGTTCGAGTCAGAAACTTTTTATAGTGATTAATTTCTTGTAAGATATCATCAATTGGCATACTTTGAACATGCCTTATTTGGATTAAATGCGTCGTTGCAATACCCGTAAATAAATCATGCAATTCACTATTCAAACTATAGTCTAATGCTAGTTTTAAATAATAAATACTATTCACATATGGTTTTTTCCAGTATCCAATCGTTACACCATAGCTCATATAAACATGTGTTTTAAAGAGAATTTTATTTTCCCTTTCCATATGTTGTATCGCCAACATACCAAATTCATAACTACGATTCGTATCATTGAACCCCGCCTTTAATACGCTTGCAAACATAATATAAACAATGGAAGAAAGTTCTACATCTCCATGCTTCAAGATAAGGCGCATCATACGGATTATCATCCATGTATGAAGCTTTTCGTCAAAAATAAGTGCACTGCCCATCGTGTTTACTAATACATTCAAAATTAAATTAATGGACTCATCTTCGTTACGCTTTAAATGCAATAATTCTTGAATTGGCTTTTTCCGAAGGGCAAAATTTAAAAGCGAAAACTCCTTTAAAATTGCTGCAGTCGATACTTTTTCTTTTAAATCAATGTCATATAGTTTTAATGCATCAACCGCGGTAGTAATCGCATTTTGTATATAATATAGATCACCCACTTCCAACGCCGACGAAATCGAAGTGTAAAACGAAATTTTATCATTATAAAGCTTTAACTTTTCGATTTTCGTTTTTGCATAACTTAATGCTTCATTAAAGTAACGTTCTGCTCCGTCATTCGCTCCGTTCATGTATTCCGAAATCCCTTTTATGCGCCACAACTCCAGCATTAGTTCTCGATGCTCTTCCCAGCCATTATTTTGCAACAGCTCGATTGCCACATCCAAAAAGTTCGCAGCATTTTGAAATAATCCACTCCGAGTTGTATTCCTTCCAATGTTAATATTCCACTCTGCAACTTTTATCTTTTCGGCTTTTGTTAATAGCGGAAGACATACATTATAATGCTGAACAATTTTAATAAGAGCTTTATCCGCAATTGGTTGCTCGGATACTTCCTCCAATAATTTTGCTAAGTGGTAATGAGTTTTCATTAACTGGTCTTCATCAATTTGCTTATAAATTACATTTTGGATATCACTATGAACAAAGCGGAATGCTAGTTCTGAATGATCAAACAGCGCTAAATAATTGAATGTAGACGCTAATAACAAGCGATTATTTAACGGTACAATACAACCATCTTGAATGAGGGATAACATTACTTCCACAATTTCGGCGCGCGATAAATCTAAACACGGTTCAAGTATTTGCTGTTCAAACGTTATGCCGATACAAGCCGCGGCTTTAAGAACCTCTTTTTGCTTTTGTGATAAATCATTTACACGCTTTGTAAAAAATTCACTTAAGTTTTTACTAACATTGAAGTCTTCCATCTTTTTCAAATCAAACGTCCAACTTCTCGACTGCAAACTGTAATACAGTAAATCCAGCTTCATAAATTGATTGAATAATTCTTGAATATATACCGGATTTCCTTTCGTTAAATCAAACAGTAAACGGGCCATTTGACGTACATGCTCTGACGATTCCTTGAGCGATTCTGCAACCCAACTAAATACTTCACCTTCCGTTAGAGGAACAAGTTCAAATGTTTTATGTTCAGGTAATACATTTTGTAATTCTATTATCGTTTCATTCGTATTTTTATACGTGAAAATGAAACATATACCCGTTAATTCTCTGTTCACCGTTCGAATCCAGTCAAGCGTGCTCGAATCCATTAAATCTACGTTCGCAATCATCATAATAAGGGAGCCTTTACTTTTTAATAACGCTGAAAGAATCCCTTTTATTGCTAGGTTAAAATAGTGATTTAGTTCAACTGGAATCACTTCAACTAACAAGTTCGATTGTATTACTTCTTCCGAGAAAAACCATTCAAGCTCTGGAATCAATTTTAAAAGTTCATCGTATAAATGAATATTTTCTTTTGCAAACAATTCCTGTATTTGCTCGACGTAGCTTGCCCCTTCCATATAAATATAATTTAATTGGTTTCTAATCGATAAAATAATTGGTGCAACCTTCACATTTTGCATCGCTATTTCAATGGTTGTATCTAACACAACCGCATTTTGTTGTGTCCATTCATTTTTTAACTTATTTAGAAGCTCCTTTTCTCCGCTTCCTGTGTCCCCTTTAATGAAAATTAATGAATTCTTATTTAGATCATGCTTTGTAAACTGATCTAAAACCTCATTCGCCAATTTTATTTGACTCGGGATTTCAACATTCAATGCTATAAAACTTGGCCCATCATGCATCCCTAAATTAAATTGCGGAATTTTTTTGTTATTGATAACCAAATTCCAGCAATAAACTAAATCTTCTTTTAAGCCAGTTGCACTTTGATAACGGTCGGCTTTATTTTTGCTCAGCAATTTTTCAACAATCGCTGAAATGGCTTGGGGAACGGCGGGATTCATTTTGTAAATGGCTTTCGGCTCACTCGTCATAATTTGATAAATTAATTGTTGCGGTTCATTATTTTGAAATGGTAATTGTCCCGTAAGCATCTCATAAAATAACACACCTAAACTGTATAAATCCGTTCGAAAATCAATCGTTTCATTCAAACGTCCTGTTTCTTCAGGTGCATAATAACTTAAACGGTCGGTATCTATGTACTTTATTTCTTGATTCACTGAGGTTTCGCGATGAAATTTATAGGCATGCTCGAAATTAATTAATTTCACTTCATATGTTTTTTCATTAATGAGAAAATTTCTACGATGGACGTTTCGGTAAATTACAGAAGAATGTTGCATATCTATAAAACCATTTGTCATTTCAATCGCAATTTTTAAAAAGTTAAATATCGGTAAAGGTTTCGTGAAATATTTATTTAGTGAGATTATCTCTTCATTTTCAAAAACTAAAAGATGCTTCATATCTTCTAAAACAATTTCTACAGGTGTTAATGTAAATTGTGATTGAAGTAGTTTTATAATTTCAAACTCATAATATAAATTGGCAACAAGCTGATTATCCATTGATTCAACAACTTTATAAATTTTCGGTAAGGTACTTTTTTCATCATCACCATTGATTAAAATCCAGTTCTTGCTACTTTCAATCGTTTTCTTCTTATGTATAAATGTAACACCCAAAATAAACATCTCCATTTCGCTATATATATAATATACTATGAAAGTTGAAGTTGAGAGAAAATTCGTAATATTTTTCCAATTAAATCATTAACTTAAGCGTTCTCTTTAACATATTTTCGGGATTTGAAAAGATTATCATGACAATCAAATAACAAAAAGAACGAACTCCACTAACAGGAATTCGCTCTTTTTTCATTATATATGGTCAGTTTCCACAATGGATATATACCTCTTCAAAACAGACTGACCTGCCTTTTTATTATATAGCCGTATAGCCGCCATCAACGAGTAAGTTAGCGCCTACGATGAATGAAGCATCATCACTTGCTAGGAATAAAATAGCCTTTGCAATCTCTTCTGAGCGACCAAGTCTACCGATTGGGTGAAGTGAAATAAGATGATCTAGTGCTGCACTGCTTGCACCATTTAAAATTGGTGTTTCAACAAAACCTGGGTTTACGGCGTTAACACGAATTCCTTCTTTTGCATGTGAAACGGCTAATGATCTTGTTAAGTTCACAACCCCACCTTTTGCAGCATTATAACCAGCTAGTCCATCACGACCAGTATGCCCCATTATAGATGCAATATTGACAATAGCGCCACCTGTAGCTTGCTTTTGCATTTGTGTAATGGCATATTTATTAGACAAAAATACGCCTGTTAAGTTGATATCTATCATTTGTTGCCATTGGCTTAAAGTATAGTCCTTAACGGATGTAGCTGGGTGTCCGATTCCTGCATTAGCAATCATTATGTCCAGTTTACCGAAATGTTTTACTGCTTCGTTGACAACGTTTTGTATATCTTCTTCTTTGGATACATCTGTTTTCACAAAGATTGCTTTCTTACCTTCTTTTACAAGCCCCTCTACGTAAGCTTCTGCTTGTTTCGCAATATCAGCGACAACTACTTTCGCACCTTGCGCTAAAAATAATTCCGTTGTTTCTTTACCAATACCACTTGAACCACCTGTAACGATGGCTACTTTGCCTTCTAATTTTTTCATTATAATTTCCCTCCTGTTTCTAAATTATCTCGAATCGAAGATGTTATATTAAAAAATTTTGCTTCTATTTGTCTTCCTATTAACGAGCTGATGATCCACCGTCAATTACCATTTCAGTCCCAGTAATGAAAGTTGATTCATCTGAAGCTAAAAATACAACTAAATTTGCGATATCTTCTGGTGTACCTAAGCGTTTTAATGGGATTCCATTTGCTATTTGTTCCGTTTCAACGTTTATTCCAGCTGCAACTGCATCGCCCATTGTTGTTGAAATTACTCCCGGATGAATTGAGTTTACTCGGATTGAATCTCCTGCTACTTCAATCGCTAAATCTTTAGACATCATACGAACTGCACCTTTACTTGCACCATATAAAGTATGATTTGCACTTGCTTTAATACCCGCTAATGAAGAAGCATTAATAATCGAACCATTCTTTTGCTCACGCATAACCGGAACAACATGCTTCATCCCTAAGAAAACGCCTGTAACATTTACACCCATTACACGATTCCATTCTTCAACAGAATAGTCTACCACTGCGTTTGTACTATAAAGTCCAGCGTTGTTAAATAAGACATCTACTCGACCGAATTTTTCTATTGCTTGTTCTACAACATTTTTCCAATCTTCTTCATTTTGGAAATCATGTTTGATGAATAACACATTTTCAAATTTATTTTTCATTTCAGCTAATGTTTTTTGACCGTTAGCTTCACTAATATCTGTGAAAACTACATTTGCACCTTGTTCTAAAAATTTCTGAACAGTTTCTTTACCGATTCCGTTTGCACCACCAGTAATAATTGCTGTCTTTTCTTGTAATCGCATATCTAATCCCCCTTTTGAATTATGTTCGGATTTTGTAAGCACTTTCATTGTAGCACTGCCCTATGTATTAGTATAATTAGCTGTGCTTAATTATACTTAAGTACAGCTTATATAAGGAGACCGCCATGAACATTGACCAAATTCAATATATAGTCGAAATAGCAAAAACAAAATCCCTAAGTGCAGCAGCAAATAATTTGTATATTACCCAATCAGCGCTTAGCCAATCCATCTCGAATTTAGAAGCAGAGTTAGGAATAAAACTATTTACACGTTCTCGCAATGGCACGATACCAACAGCAAATGGGAAATTTGTCATCAAAAAAGCAATCGAAATACTAACGAACCTACAAGAAATAAAAGATGAGGCACAGGCTTGCTCAAATATTTTAAATAGTGAGTTACGCGTCGAAAGTATCCCCATTGGCATGGCATCATTAGTAAGAGCTGTTTCTCATTTCAAACAAGATTACCCTCTTACAAAGTTCCAAATTACCCAAAATAATTCAAGCATGATTTTGCAAGATTTGCGAGAAAAAAAGTCAGATCTCGGGTTAATCGCAATCAAAAAAGGGCATTTGACACATTTACATGAATTTATTTTTGAACCATTAGCAGAAGGAAAAATTGTTATTGGAGTAGGAAAGAATCATCCTTTAGCTACAAAGAATAGCATCAGTTCACAAGAGCTCTTAAAACACCCAATTGTCTTATATGAGGAAAAACATGTACAAGAATTTATTCAAGTATTCGAAAAAAAAGTAGGCTCATTGCAAGCAATGTTTACAACGAACAATTCAGCTGCCATTTTAACGACATTACAAGAGGGATTAGGTATCACTTTTGCCTATGATATTTCACTTAGCCATGCCTCCATATTTGTGAATGATGAAGTAATTCCTATTGAAATAGCTGATTTTGAGCAAGAACCAATTATATTCGGATGGGTTCAATTAAAAAATACAGAAAAATCGCTCGCTTCCAAACAATTTAAGAAGCGTTTTATGAACAACTTTATATTTCCTACTTTAGGATAAATTTATTAAGGAAGCGTCAAGCTAATCATGCCCTTCAAACAAACCAAAAAAGGGCAAAAACGGCTCAGAATTGCGCCCTTTTTTGCTCCTTTAATTACGTTTCATATTAGAAATGATAGAACTCTTACGTGTAATTTTTATGGGAAAAGCTAGGAAAACCGCGTTTCCTTGAAAAAGCGCATGTTTAACTCCAATTGGTTCAAAATAGCTGGTTTCCCCGCTACTTCCAGTGAATCATTCTTTAACGATATACTCAATCGTAAAGGTTAACCAACCCTCTTTATAATCCGCCTCAATTGTTCCGCCATGAAGCTCTAGTATTCTTTTTACAACGGCAAGTCCAATGCCAGACCCAATTGCATCGATAAAGGTAACACGGTTTGTTGTCATTGTTTTTTCCTATACCGATTAATTACTACAACAGAATACAAATGCTGGGGGCATATTTCGATACTCACGTGTTAGATAAATATGCTTAAAATAGTGATGAATAAAATCTTTCTTTAATAGCGTGTATTGGAAAGTAATAAAAACACCATCTTTCCTCAACAGCTTTTTGGTTTTATTTAAAATCACATTGGAGACATTTTTCGGCAAACTCGCAAAAGGAAGACCCGAAACGACATAATCAACATATGGGATATTAAACTCCTTTGAATACTTGTCAATATCCTCAGCAGTATCATTAATAAGTATCAGATTTTTTTCGTTCTTATACTTTTCTTTTAGTAGCGTGCAAAATTCTTTATTACTCTCTATCAATAAGACAACCGTATGTTGCATTTTGTTCTTCATAATCTGATCTGTGAAGACTCCTGTACCGGGGCCCAATTCAACGATGTATTTTGCATTTTGAAAATCAATACTTTGAACCATTTTTTCCGCAAGATATGTTGAGCTTGGCAAAACTGCACCCGTTTTCCTTGGGTTTAATAAATATTGAAAAATAAAACGAAAAGATTTCATATATACAAACACTCCATAGATTTAAATTTTTCTACTACGGCTTTTAGAATACATTTCAAACATAAAGAAACAGTATGAAAAATTCTTAAGAATCCTTAAGTTTTTATTTTTCGCTTTTTTTCATTTTCATTAATAGCATAAATCATAGATATTGAAGTAAAAAATAGCGCCAAAACCCGTATAAATCAGGGTTTTTGACGCTTTTGGTAAGCATATAATTTTTATCGTCTGCAAAAATAAATCGATTAATATAGAAGAAAAAAAATTACTAATTAATAATTTAAACTAATTCCAGCCATGTGACTAACTCTACATGTGTCGTATGTGGGAATAAGTCGACAGGTTGTACCGTTTTAAGCTTATAGCCGAATGGTAGCAATTCTGTTACGTCTTTAGCAAATGAATCTGGGTTACATGATACATAGACAATTCGTTTTGGTTGAGAGCGTCCAATACGGCGCATCACCTTTCCGCCAGCTCCAGAACGTGGTGGATCAATCAATAGTATGTCAGCGAATCCGAACTGTTCTTGCATTTCAGTTAATCCGTTGCGCGCATCACGAGCAAGGAATGTTGTGTTATGCAAATCATTATCGATTGCATTACGTTTTGCCGATTCAATCGATGTCTCGACAATCTCGATTCCAGCCAATTCCTTCACACGTGCAGCAAATGGTAATGAGAACGTGCCGACACCACAAAACAGGTCAATCATTCTCTCGTCTGCCTTTGGTTTTCCCATTTCCAACGCGAGTTCTACAAGTTTTTGAGCTTGTTTTGGATTCGTTTGGAAAAATGTATCAAACCAAAGACGATAGCGATACCCCACCATTTCATCATAAATGAAATCGCGCCCCGCTAATAAATGTGTATCTTCAGATTGTGTACGGTCTGCCCAGTCTGTGTTCACAAGCCAAAGTAGACTTTTCACATTTGGGAATTTCTTTGTGATTCGCTCAACAAGATTTTCAACAGCAGCTGCTAACTCTCCATCAGGCGTTTTTGTAGCAAATAATGCTAACATCATTTCACCAGTTGCAAATGATTCGCGCACCATCAAATGGCGAAGTAGGCCTTCATGTTTATCTTTATTATAGCCTTTAAGACCAAACTCTTTTACCCATGCACTCACTTCCAACATGCCATCGACCATATTTTGACCAGCAATTAGACATGTATCTAATGGAACAATTTTGCGGAAGTTTCCTTGTTCATGCTGTCCCATTTCCCCCTCAGGTGAAAACGTGAACTCCATCTTATTGCGGTAATGCCAAGGGTTATCTGCACCGATTGTTTCCAACACAAGCTCAGAATCCAATCCTTCACGAGCCAATGCATTTTTCACTTGCTCCGTTTTATGCTTCAACTGACCTTCGTACGTCCAGTATTGCCATACACAACCTCCGCAAAGTTCAAAATGTGGACAAGGTGCTGTTGTACGCTCTGGACTTGCTTCTAAAATTTCTTTAGGCATTGCTTTTCTGTTTCGCTTATCAGGTTCATCAACAACAACCTGCACCAACTCCCCTTTAAGCGTCTGCGGAATCGTTAATTTTAATTTTCTAGGATTGGAACCTCTATCACTCTCACGCCAAATCACAGCTCGTCCATTACCTCTATCATCTAAATGGTCAATTTTTGCAATAAGCGTTTCTTCTTTTATAGTAGTCAAGGAATATTTCCCCTTTCAATAGTAATTTCATGTATTGAAGGCTGATTTCCACAATGTTTGTGCATCCTCTTCAAAACAGATAGACATTGCCATTATAACGAATATTAGCCCGAATGAACATTAACTTCTGACAAACGTAGCAACTTATTATTCTTATGCAGGATATAGTCGAGCCTCTTTTTAACAGAGTTTATGTACATCCCAAATAGATATCTATTTAACTAAAGAATCCAACCTTTAAAAAACCTTTTGAAGAGGTGGAGTTGATTTCTATTTCAGTCCTGACGCTTTTCAGGGTTACGGCTCCCTTTCATTCCAATCAACTCTTTCTATTCAAGTTTATGCCTCTATCATGTCTATTCTCATTTCCATATAAATTTTGTTGAATTTATATAAATGATAATTTTTTTTAGCAAATTACACTATTATACAAATGTAATCGAAACACTTCCATAACTTATAAAGACGGAAGGAGGGATAACTATGAATAAATATGTCTTATCAACTGGCATATTGGAAAAAGCGCCTAGAGCCGTTAACGCGGTTATTAATCTAGTTAATTTATCTCGTAAAGATCAGGAAATTGAGATTGAAGTTTGGGATTGGTCTTCTTTTTCCCATCCTATGAAACTCCCCATTATAATAGGAAACAATATACCTGTAATATTTCCTTATCGGCTTTCTCCTGGCAATTTTGAAGAAATCTATGCACATTTAACAGGTGTATCCTTTTATGAAATTCGAATTATTCATCTGAAAGAACGAAAAATCATTGCCAATTGTTTTGGAAGAAGCATTACTTCGGTAGCACAAGAAGGAAATACCGTGTTAGATCAACAACTCATAAAAATTGATTCGAATTGTAGTTAATCAATTATACCTCAGCATAATTGCATCCAGATTTTTTTAGTTCGGGGCCACAGGACGTAGGTCAGTCAGCCGTTGTCACACGATGTGAAGTCTTTAGGCTGACTTCCTACTCCCCCTGTGACATCCGCCGTTTATTATGTACATTCTATTTATATCTACTCTCTCATTTCTATATAAGAATAATTATCAAACTACTTCTAATGAAAAAATTCGATGCGCTATCAAAACACTTTTATATAGTATACAACATGAATATTTAGCCAATTCATCCTATTTGGAGGGGTATTTTTTAGTGCTTATTGTTCTTTTGGAATAATATTCATTATGTTATCCTTCTAGATAGAATAATTGAATAGGCAAACCTAAAGAAATTTAGGGACGCAAAGCTATAGGGACTAAGGTTTATATTACTATGTCAGCCAGTTACCGAAGAGTACATTCTACTTTTTGTTTTTAAAATTTCCATAATTTTTTTATGGGAATTTTTTAGGGAAAGAAAACACTCTAATTAGGGTGTTTTTTTTATGTACTTTTTTGGAAAATCATTAGGAGGAATTTATTATGAAAGTTGTTAAAATTGCAACAGCCGCGGCTATGGCTTTAAGTTTAGTCGGTACCCCAATCAATGCATTAGCAAGTCCAGTTCAAGAAAAAAGCACTATAACGGCTCCAGTTGGAAAAACGATCAAACAAGCAAATCATGCTAGTGTCGGTAAATTTAATTTATATGGAAATGACTTACTAGATACATATAATGAAATTTTCAAAATAGCCAACGCCAATATCGTATCGATTACAAACAATGGTGGCAACTACTCTGGATCACCTCTTGAAAAGGCAATCGACGGCAATATGAATACGCACTGGGAAACAAATAAGGCTAATAATGCAACATTCACGAATGAAGTGATCTTTAATTTCAACGAAACAATTTCGTTAGATCGAATTGTTTATGCTGCTCGTCAAGCAAGCGCGAAAGGTAAAGGCTTTGCCCAAGAATTTGAAATACATAGTTCGTTAACAGATGAAGGCGATAATTTCACATTACTTTCAACTGGCGAATATAAAGGCTCTACAGGGGATATCGTCGAGATTCAGTTTCCCTCTACTGAAGTTAAAAGAGTAAAATTTGTGTTTAAGAAAGCAAATCAAGACTGGGCAAGTGCATCGGAGTTTATGTTCTATAAAGAAGATCCTGTATCTCAAAAAATGAAGACATTATTCACTGATGATACATTCAGCAAAGTAAGTGAAGCATTTAATACAGTTGAGGCTCTTAACAATTTAGAACAAGAAGCAAAAAGCCACCCACTTTATGTGGATTTTAAAGATGCGAT
This sequence comes from Solibacillus cecembensis, assembly GCF_050272495.1. Classification (NCBI taxonomy): domain Bacteria; kingdom Bacillati; phylum Bacillota; class Bacilli; order Caryophanales; family Caryophanaceae; genus Solibacillus; species Solibacillus cecembensis. The sequence continues at coordinate 67,132 of NZ_JBNNMF010000004.1, forward strand.
TGCCAATGCAAAAGCATTAATTAATGGCATAAATACAGAAGCTACAAATGCCATTACAAAATCATTTACTCATTATTCAAATGAAGCCTATTCAAAGTTATTTAAAATGGATATTGGAAACATTAAGAATATCCGTAACAATGGTGGTCACTATAGTAGCGCTGTAATTGGAAATGCCGTTGATGGAAACTTAGATACTTACTGGGAAACAAATAGAAGTAATTCAAAAGATTTCACAAATGAAGTAGAAGTAGAGTTCAAAGAAGCCGTTACGTTAAATCGTATTATGTACGGAGCACGAAATTCTGACCGTAAAGGGTTTGCGGAAGAGTTTGAAATTTATGCCTCTCAAACTTCTATAGGCAATACTTATCAACTAGTAGCAACGGGTCAACATAATATGGTGGCCGGATTAGTCGAAGCTAAATTTGCACCTACAACATTTAAGCGCGTTAAATTTAAGTTTAAGAAATCAAATCAAAACTGGGCAACACTATCAGAACTTGCATTTTATAAAGAAGATGTTTTAGAAGAACAAGTGAATAATTTATTTACTAATGGTTTAATGAATAAATTAAAGCCAGAGTTTGCGTCAATGGATATCATCAATCAATTAGAAAAAGAAGTTGCAAAACATCCACTAAAAGAGCAATTACAAGTTAACTTAACGATAGCAAAAGATTTACTAAACAACGAAAATGTGACGAACGAAGCAATCGTAACAGCTTCACAACGTGGTAACTCAAATGCAGAAGCAAAAACGCACCAAATTGCAAGAACGTCATTTTCACTAGAAACTTTCGGTAAATATGCCGTACCTGGTGAAACCATTCAAGTATTTGTTGATGCCGACGAAAAAGGTGTGATGCCTAACTTAATTTTCGGCCAAATCGCTGACGATAAAAATGGCTGGATAAGAAGATATGCTTTACATCCAGGTTTAAATACAATAACGGCCCCTTCATATGCAAATATGAAACCTGCAGTTATTTATGTAGAAAACCCGGCTTTACCAAGCGAACAAGCTTATGCACCCAAAGTAAGATTAATCGGTGGGACAGCCTTCCCTGTTTACTATCATGGGAAAACAGATCCTGTAGCATTTGAAAAAGAGTTAGAACAATATGTGGCGAAAATTAGTATAAACGATAACGATTTCGCAAACGGAAAACCTAATGATGTTGTTTTCAATGTAGCGGAACTTGTTTCAGAAAATAATACAATCTCAACAAGTGCTGCAGGTGCCCTAAAAGGCATTCAGGAATTAGCGCCAACAGGAAAAACAATATCTGACACAATGGATGAATGGGAAATCATGTGGAAAGAGTTCCAGAAAGTTAGTGGGTATACAGAAAATGAGCAACGCTTTAATGCAAAGTTCACTTCAAGGGTATTCACAAAAGGTCCTTACGGCTGGTCTGACTGGGGATATACAGGCTATAACGGTGGAAATTCAGCTAAAAGAGATGATGGATTCTTCAAACAAATCGTTAAACCATTTAGCACTCCTGGAAACGATGGTTGGGCCTATTATCATGAATGGGGTCATAATATAAATAACTCCATAATGGAACATACGGAAGTAACGAACAATATTTATTCTGTTATCATGAGAAAAATATTTAATAACAGTACAGATGATCGCGTAGATTGGAACTCATTGTACAAAAGATTTTCAGGCGAAAAAGTGAATCACGGTTTCTGGACTTACTTAGGTGTACTGGAACAAGTGCAATATTATTACGGTGAAGACAGTTATGGTAAAGCTTCTCGAATCGCAAGAACAAATCCAGATGGTGTTATGGATGGTTTAGGTAGTAACTTACAAAGACTAGTTATAGGTTACTCTTTAGCGACTGAAACAGATTTAACAGAGTTCTTTGAAGAGTGGGGTTATGTAACCGCTACTGAAAAAATGAAGGAAAAGGTAGCTCATTTACCTAAACCTAATGTTAAATTAGAATATATGCATAGTTTGGGACGTGATTATAAAGGTACTGGCTTCTCAAAAGATGCGCAAGTTACTGTACAATCACTAACTTCAAATAAAGGTAAGAATGAGATTACATTAACATATGGCATCGATGCGGCTAATAAAGATGCTGCCATGGGTTATGAAATACTGAGAGATGGCGAAGTAGTTGGATATACTACAAGCACTTCATTTGTCGATAAAAATGTAGATACGAGTGGCTCTTATATTTATGAAATCGTTGCTTATGATAAAAAATTAACGAATTTAAAACCTGTAAAAGTTAATTCACAGCAACCAAACTTATCTGTAGAGGAACAAGTAACGCTAAAATTACGACAAGCGTTTGATCCAATGGATTATGTAAAAGCTTCCTCGTATCAAGGAAATGATATTACTGCAGATGTAGTTGTAAAATCGAACAATGTCGATGTTACAAAAAAAGGTGACTACGAAATTGTTTACGAAGTGAAAAACGCGAATATTGTAGAAACAAAAGCAATAAATGTTACTGTAATTAGTGATTATGACTATGTGTCTGATATGGATGCTAAATCGTCTAACATACAATATGGTGGTTTGAAGAAAGACACAGCAACTCCGGGCACTCCAATTACACTTGTGAGACAAGGGCTAGATGCGATTTATAAAAAAGGAATTGGCACACATGCGAATTCAGAAGTTGTGTATGACATCGAAGGAAAAGGCTTTGATTTCTTTGAAAGCTATATTGGAATCGACCAAGTAGCAAAAGGAAAAGCCTCTTCAGCAACATTCGAAGTGTGGGTCGATGGCGAAATGAAATTTGGTAGTGATGTATTCAAATCGAATACCGAACATGAATTTATCAAAGTTCCTGTCACTGGTGCAAAAGAAGTAAAGTTAATTACTACAGATGCCAAAAACGGTAACGAGTCTGACCATACAGTATGGGCGGATGCTAAATTTACGCAAGATTCTAGTAAGCCTATAATAACTGTTTCTGAAGAGCTTACATTCGTAAAGCTAAACAGCGACTTTGATGTACTACAAGGTGTCGAAGCATTCGATATGGAAGATGGTAATTTAATTGAACAAGTAAGCATAAAAACAAATGACTTTAATGTTAATAAAACAGGCACATATAATGTGGAATACTCTGTCACGGATGGTGATGGCAATACTGTTACGAAAGCGAAAGAAATCTATGTGTACAGTGATGCTAAATTTGCAAGTGACACAGATTGGAAGTCAGCGCAAACTGCTTGGAAAACAGTAAACAAAGATAAGGCTTCAGTTGGTGAAACGATCAAAATACTCGTTAATGGGGAAGTAAAAGAATTTGCTAAAGGTATTGGAACACATGCAAGCTCAGAAATTGTTTACGATCTTGAAGGCAAAAACTATGATTATTTCGAAACATTAATAGGTGTGGATAGAAACATTGCTGAAAATAATAAATCGAGTGTTCTATTCAAAGTTTTAGCAGATGGCGAAGAAGTTTACAATAGCGGCGTTATGAAATATAACACAGAATCGAAATTAGTAAGAGTTCCACTACAAGGTGTAAAAGAATTAACGCTTATTGCAAGTGATGCTGGTAATGGAGTTGAATCTGATCATGCTGACTTTGCAGATGCCAAGTTCTATATTTCAAATGGATTGCCTGAACTTATGATTCCAAAGTCGGTTGCAACTAAAGTAGGCACTCCAATTGACATTACCGAACAATATACTGCAATCGATGCAGAAGATGGCGATTTAACAGCCTCTGTACAAGTAACTGGAGATAATCAAGTAAACTTTAACCGAGCTGGTAAATATGAAATTACTTATTCTGTTACAGATAGCGATGGCAATGAAGCAACTGCGAAGAGAACGATTTCTGTTGTAAATATGGATGATTACAATTATTTATCTGATTTCAACTGGAATTCTACTCAAAATAGCTACACAACGCCATTGAAAGATCGATCAATTAGTAACAATACATTACGATTAACTGGAGAAGATGGCAGTGTGAAAGCCTACGAAAAAGGGATTGGTGCACATGCTACTTCAACAATCGTCTATGATTTAACAGATAAAGATGCCGAGTACTTCACTTCATTTGTAGGTGTAGACCGACATATGCATGGTTCTGTAGGTTCTATTGCTTTCCAAGTATTTGTTGATGGTGAAAAACAATTCGACAGTGGCTTAATGAATTCTAGAGACCCCCAAAAATTCATTGAAGTGAATATTGCTGGCGCTCAAGAATTGAAGTTAGTCGTTACGGATGGCGGTAATGGAATTGGCTCTGACCATGCGACATGGGGAGATGCTAAATTGCATTTCGCAAACGCAGATAGAGTGTTTACAGACGTTTTAGCAGCGGGAATTGAAGATGCGAAAGCAATTAATGTTGAAGATTATACATCAGAGAGTGTTACTGTTCTACAAGTAAGTATCGCACAAGCAGAAGAAATGCTCGCTAACAAGCAAGCGACTCAAGCAGACATTGATCAAGCAGTAGAAATGCTAAAAAGAGCAATTGATGCATTAGTAGCAATTGACTTTGATCAAGTTATTATGATTCAAGACAACATGCTAAAAACGGCGATCCAACAAACGCTTGGACTTACAGATGAAATTACATTACGTGATATGCACAATCTTACAAGCTTAAGTAGCTCGAATGCACACATCACAAGTTTAGAAGGTTTACAACATGCGATTAACTTAGTTTCACTAGACATTTCAGGAAATTCCATTACTGATTTCTCACCATTAAAAGAGCTAAGTAAATTAGATGACGTAAACGCACATCCACAAATCGTAGAAGTGAATGGCTTTACAGGACCAGTAATAACGATGGAAAACTTAGTAAAAGGCTTAGACGGCAACTATTTAAACCCTTATCAAATCGGTCTTAGAAATACTCGAACAAATAAAGAAATCTATGTAGATGTTGAGCAGCTTGCACCAAATGCAGACCAGTTTACAGTTGATCTGTCAGAAGAGGATAATGGGACTTATATGTTAGTAATCGCATATACGTTGAAAGAAGACACACTTATCCAGTTAGTTTCTTTTGTAGATAACCCAACATCAAAACAAGATGAGATGACCGTTCAACCTGAAGAAGTTATTGAGCAATTGGATGAAGAAGTTGTTGAACAATTAAATGAAAAAGAGTAAGAAATAAAATATAATAAAAAGGCATGTTCCGTTCATATCGAACCGAACATGCCTTATTTTTCTGAAGGTAAAGCTACTTCATGAAGTTGCAAAATTCGGTTCCACTTCAAAATTTATTATTTAAAATTTCAAATAACACTATAATTAATTGGAGGACGTCAATATGCAAACTGTGATTCCTGCATTTCGTATTACTGATTATTCAAGGAGTAAGGCGTTTTATATAGAAGGAATGGGTTTTAAAATCGACTGGGAGCACCGGTTTGAACCGCATTTCCCTGTTTTTGTTCAGATTACTAAAGATGATATGACAATTTATTTAACTGAACATACTGGTGACTGCCAAATTGGCGGATTAATTCACTTTTTCGTCCCTAATGTTGATAACTGGTACAACGAATTAAAGAGTAACAAAAATATCTGTATTACAGAGCCTCCAAATAACAGTCTTGAAGGGCTTCGCATGATGAATATTGTAGATCCCGATGGAAATCAAATACGTATATGTACACATTTATAATCAATTTTGGCTTTTTTCATGTAGCCGTTATGTTTCTTTTCTATTCTATATTTCCCGCTCAAATAATCTGCACCAGGTACCTGACCAATTAAATCAAGTTAAACGAAATCAAAAAAGTGCATATTATTTCAATGCACTTTTAGTAAATTCAACTAATTCTTTATATTGAGCTTTTATTTCATCATTCGAAGGTGAATCATATAAATATAATTGCTCGGCAGTGGATTCTATTAAGCCAATTAAAATACGGGATGTACGTGCACAATTAATATTCTTTCGGATTTCTCCTTTTTCCATCGATTGTTGCAAGAAAATATACATCCAATCATAGAATGGCGAATAAATAGATTCCCATTGCTTCAAATGCTCACTTTGCGCTAATCCGGCATATAGCATTGCAAATATTTCCTTCTTACTTTCGGTAATCCGAAATACGGCGCTTACCAAATCTTCAATTTTTTTGTCTAAATCATCGGATAAATCGATACTTGAATGGATCTCTTTCATAATCTCTTCAACAGCGTATTTGGCGATTTCTGGCATAACAGAAAACTTTGATGGAAAATATAAATAAAAAGTGCCTTGGGCTATACCAGCAGCCTTAACAATATCCGATATTTTTGTATTTTCAACACCTTTAAATGCAAACTGCTCAATTGTGGCTTCAATAATTTTTTGTTTTTTATCCAACATTGTATCACCTCAAATTGTTGAATGAAGTTCATTCATATTTACTTTTATCATAACGAACCTTTCAAAAAAGAACAATATTGATTACTTCTAAAAAAATGAAAAACCCTTTGTTCCCTATTACTAATTAAGAAACATATTTTAGCCCTGAAACACCTATTACAATTACCAATACCGCAGCAAATCTACCGACACTTTTAGATTCTCCAAAAAATATCATATTAATAATTACGGCAGCAGTTGTTCCTATTCCGATCCAGACCGCATAAGCAATACTCACTTGCAAATAGTCAAATGAAGCATATAAAAAATAGAAAGCACCGCTAAACCCTGAAACTAATATGATGGCATTCACTAAATTTTTGGTTGTACTAAATTTTTTTAGTCCAATTACGCCAATCGTTTCTAATATTGCAGCAAGAAATACAAATAACCATCCCATACTAAGCTGCCTCCTTTTGTTGTTTACGCTCAGACAAAGTATCTGCAATGTTTAACATCATGACACCAATTACAATGACACAAATGAATACAACTTTCATAGCAGTAAATGTTTGATCAAATAAAAATACATCCATTAACGCTGTACCAACTGTTCCCGCAGCAGCAAAAATCGCGTATACAGTTCCTGTTGGTAGCCCTTCACAAGCCTTTGCTAAAAACCAAAAATCTATAATAATAATTGGGATAATAATTGCCCAATGCCACGTTGTATTTGCCACGTTAAAACCATAAATCCACAACAACTCACACAAACTTGTCAAAATAACAAAAATCCATGATTTATTCATCATTTTTCTCCTCGTATAAAACAGTTTATTAACTCCAATCAATAATGACTGACGTTCATTCATAATTTAACATACTGAATACAGAAATTCAAATATATTTCTTTGTACCCCATCTTGCACCCTTTCCATTTTCCTCAATAATCCCTCTCAACATGACACCTGTCATAAAGTACTTTTGACTGGTGTGAATGGGATTCGTATCTATTCCTCTGTATCATTACAATTATAAGAAAACGTGAAGAGAGTGATATGGATGATGAATCGTACTGAAAGAATGCCTTTAGTCGATATTTTACGTGGATTTGCAGTTTTGGGGACGCTCGGTACAAACATTTGGATTTTTGCTTATCTTGGGAACTTATCTTACATTACGACAAGTGCTTATGCTGGTTGGTGGTCATTGAATGATTTTGTTCGAATGCTTGTGTTATTTCTCGTAAATGGTAAATTGCTCGGACTGTTAACGATCATGTTTGGTGTTGGTCTAGAATTAAAATATCAACAATCGATACGAAAAGGGAATGCTTGGCCAGGAGTTTATATTTGGACTGTTTTATTCTTGTTTGTCGAGGGCTTGATTCATTTCACACTCGTAATGGAATATGACATTTTGATGAGTTACGCGGTGACCGCAATAATCGTTGCTTTTATCATAAAGGCTGGGGATAAGGCTATTAACCGCACTTTATATTTGGTTGGCGGATTTCATGCACTCTTTATACTACTCGTTTTATTAACTGCCTTACTAGGTGCAAACGTATCTTTACCTAGCAACGATGCGATTGTTAGCATTTATCAAAATGGTACTTGGTTTGAACAAATCGACAATCGTTTAACGAATTTTTGGTTTTTTAGAACGGAAGCGATTTTTATTATACCGATGAATATTTTCTTATTTTTAATAGGTGTCAAATTCATGCGTAACGGCGTATTTGCTCAAGGTGAAAACGGCCGTCAAGCGCGCAAAAAATTACTTTCAATTGGGCTATATTTCGGTGTTCCCCTAAATCTACTTATCTTTATTCCTGGGGGCGCTTTTGATTTACCTGTGCGCTATTTATTTGCACCGATAATGGCACTTGGTTATATTGGAATTTTTGGTAAAATGATAGAATATAAAAAAGGTGATTGGCTGTGGATGCGATTAGGGCATGTTGGCAAAATGTCTTTAAGCATTTACGTGCTCCAAAACATTATGGCATCATTCATTTTCTATGGGTGGGGCTTAGGATTGGGCGGAAAATTGAATAGCATGGAGGTAATTGCCATCTGGCTATCCCTTTCCATTCTCCAACTTTTCATTGCGCAATTTTGGATCAAACATTTTCATGTTGGGCCTATGGAATGGATACGAAAGTATGTCGTTCAAGCCATTTCGAATAAATAATAAAGGTTGGTGTAACATATAAAAATTTATCCAAAAGATCAAGCCATACAATACTTAGTAATTGACGTAGTATCAATTGTTTTTTTAATCTCTATTGTATTAAGTTCGGACTCAGATTTATCGTTACCCGCCAAAATTATGATCCTCAGTTTATTGTTAGTGGCGTTTTATTTTGCATTATGGTATCGAGATTGGCGCCTTCATTTGGCAACATTAGTAGGGCTATTACTTATTGCAATTATTGCTGTTTACGAAGGTTCTGTCATGTTGACTTTTGGATTTATGTTCGCCGATTCAATTGGAAGAGCGCGACTTAAATGGCATATTGCGTCGGCTATGGTTGCAATTGTGCTCATGTTTATTATTGTTTTATGGATTGAAAGTGGCGAACTTTTTAAAATAGAAGAACCGATGATTATTCCGATTTTTATGCTGCAATTATCCTTCCCTTTACTTATTTACTTTATAGAAAAAACGAAAAGCTTAAAAGCAGAGTTAGCAACGGTGAATACGCAGCTCGTGCAACAAGACGAAAGGCAACGTATTGCAAGGGACCTTCATGATACGATTGGTCATACGTTAACGATGATCAAAATAAAAACTGAGTTGACAACAAAATTGATGGACAAAGATCCAAAAAGGGCGAAAGTTGAGCTAGACGATATATTATCCACGACACGCACAGCGTTAAAACAAGTAAGAGAAATCGTATCCGATATGAATTTTATCTCGTTAGAAAGTGAGCTTTTGCATTGTAAAAACGCATTACAGACAGCCCATATTTCTTTCAAGTTGAAGAATAAATATTCCAATATCCTATTAGCTAGTGTGGAAGAAACAATGCTCGCCTTATGTGTGAGAGAAGCCACAACCAATCTGATTAAGCATAGTCAGGCTAAAAATTGTATTTTTGAGATTGATTATATTGACCACATTTATTGTTTAAAAATAATTGATGACGGTGTTGGTCTAGAAAACCAAGGCCTCGGTAATGGTATCTCTTCTATGAAGGATCGAATGTCCGCTCTTCAAGGAACCGCCTCGGTCAACAATATAATAACGGGTGGAACGATTGTCACGTTAAAACTTCCTATCCAAAATTCCAGAAAGGTGGAGCCGTCCCTATGATACGTGTCCTAATCGCTGAAGATCAGCAAATGTTACGTGGTGCCTTAACATCCTTACTATCATTCGAGCCCGATATCCAAGTTATTGCAGAGGTAGCAGATGGCCAAAAAGCATGGGAAGTAATTCAAAGCGAAGTACCTGACGTTTGTATATTAGATATTGAAATGCCCTTTCTCACTGGACTTGAACTTGCCGAAAATATCAAAAATGACAATTTATCGTGTAAAGTCATGATTGTGACGACATTTGCACGACCTGGTTATTTACAAAAAGCGATGGATTGTAATGTGCATGGGTATTTATTAAAAGACGAACCGATTGATTATTTAATCGAAACAATTCGAAAAATAAATAATGGAGACAAAGTAGTGAGCAGAGATTTAGCCGCTACATTATTCGTGAAAGAACTCAACCCACTCAATGAACGAGAAATTGCCGTGCTCCAACTTGTAAAAGAAGGCTGCACGACAAATGAAATAAGCAAAAAACTATTTCTAACAAAAGGCACAATTCGCAACTATTTATCCACCTCTATTCAAAAGCTTCACGTTGAATCTCGCCAACAAGCTGTTAATCTGGCTAGTGAGAAGGGTTGGATTTAGCGAAAATTCGATGTTATTTAGCTAAAAGAATTGTTTTTCACCCGGTGAAGTCCATTCTTTCATACAACTTCACAAGATGGCTCGACACTATTTCAAAACCTTACTAAACAATAATCTCCCCCAGCATAAAGTTAGTAGTTAGGCAGTTTGAACACAGAAAAAAATTGGAATCATACATAACTGTATTCCAACTTTTAAAAATCTATGTTATTTTATTAGGAATAAATACAAGATTGGACTACTAATGGTTCTATTAATGTACTATAACCAATCTTTGTATAAGTCCGCGGAAAAACACAATCGATTTACCGGGCATAAACAACTAAGACCGACTAGTGCTACTAGTCGGTCTTTAAACTAATGTAAGAGTGATTTTTTTCTATTTAACTTGTAAACTAAGCCAATGTAAATCCAATCATATATTAGAATGGCAACAGAAATAATCGTAATCAAGCTGGTTTGGAAATAGATATAGAGACCAATAGATATACATAGGGTACCCAGCATTTTAAATATCGCGATTGCCAACGATTGCCCCTCCAAATTTCCTCTCCAAAACAATAAAGAGATAAACAGACCCGACATCATTAAGTTTTGTGAAAAAGCTACGTACTTCCCTTCGAAATCATTTATCTCATGTGTGATCATCAGTATTATGTAAAAACTAATGCCCAGTGTTATGAAGAAAGATAAATAAAAAAGATGCTTAGACAAATATTTTTTAAATTCCTTTCGACCATAGATTAAATATTGCATCAATATGACACTATCCAAGGCAAACCAAATCATCGTGATTTTCTGTTGAATATCATTTATTGGGTAAATGAATGCAAAAATGAATTCCCATGAAATATTTGCACAAATTGCGACCATCGGCATACCATATGCCTTATCTCGAAATCCCCGCATTATTATTAGTATGTACGTCAAAATCCAAAACAGAGCCATCCCTAATTGCAACACTAAAAACCAATTAATTTGATTCGTCAAATACACCATCCTTCTGATTAATAAGAACTAATGCTCGTCTCTTCCACTATATGATACGGTAGGTATCCCCTATTCATATTACTCAAAATGCAGAATCTCCCGTTGTAAAAAAAGAAATAAGCAGTTTTTTATTGTTCAAATAAGCTATTTTTCTATCAGGATAAAAAAAGGGCTATTGATCAAGAATTTAATTCCTGCTCAATAGCCCTAATTGTGAAAATCGCATATAAGTCTCCTAAATCCCCTGCCCCATCATCAAACTTTTCACACGACTAATTGGAATTTGTGCGTCGTGATCAATAATGAAGGCACGCGAGAAATTGCGGTAATACTGCTCATCATGTGTTTTAGGTGATAAAATAAATAATTTACGCTGTAATTCCTGATTGTATAAGGCAAATACCTTTTCTTTGCGATTTTCATCCAGTGCACTGTCGAACTCGTCTAGTAAAATAAAGCCTGGCGATGTTTGGAGGTTTTTTAGTAAAGCTAATGCAAAAAGTAGTGAGCTTAACGATTCTTCACCACCCGAAACACCTTTCCCAAACTTGCCGTTACGTGCTTTAATACTGACTTCCGTTAAATTACCACGATGCCCTTTTTTCCGTACTTTTAAAAATAGCTGGAAAATTGTGCGACCACGCTTATCGGTATAACGTTCCCATTCAATTGCTCCTTCAAAGCCAAACTCATCCATATACCCTTCAAATAAATGACGGAGTGCACGTACTTGCATACTAATCGTATTTTCAAGATTTGTAGCGAGTTCATCTGTATGTTGCTGTTGCTCTTGAATCATTTTTTCCGTTTTTAATACGGTGTCACGTTTATCTATATAATCCTTTTGAATGATCTCAAAATTTTGTGGGGCTTGTGGATTGATTTTAGCTTGGCGCGCATCGAAAAATTCAGCCTTAGCATTTACATTCATTTGCAGTATCTTTGTTTTCGAAAACTCCGTAATGACCGGCTCCATAATCGTTTCGGTGTATAAATTAGATACAATGCTCGCCAATTCAGCAAGGTTGATTTCATGTTTTGTTACTTGCTCCTGCGCCACCTCGATTGTATCTTCTAAAGACGCTTTCAAACGATTGGCGCCTTCTAAATCCTGCTCCGTATCGGTTAATTCTGATTTTAATTGATGCTGGTTATTTTTCACCTTACGAATCTCATCTTCAAACTGGTGTATTGAAGTTTCCAGCGTTCGAATATCTTTTTGCAGCTGATTGTATTGGCTTTTCTTTTCATCAAAGCTTTTCTTAAGAGCGGTATACTGATTTTGAAGCTCTGTCAAAGCACCAAGCTTCTTATAAATTTCTAGCTCCTCTAACAATTGTTTCTGCTCGAATTTCAAAACAGCGTAATCACTATTATGCGTAGCCAGCTGCTGTACTTTATCTTTCAATGTTGTTTGTAGCTGCGTAAGTTCCTGCTTCAAAACGGTTAAATACTTCTCATGATTCACAACATCGTTTGCTTGTGTGAAATAGGCTTCGGCTTTTTGAATATCTGGCAAAGCATTTCGCAACCTGCTATGCTCTGCACTATTTTGCTGATAGTTCTGTTCTAATTGCGCTAACTGCTCGGAAATTTTCATATGTTCTTTCCGCAGACGTAGCAAGCTTTGAGCGATTGATTTTTCACTTAAAATAAAGGTATCTTGCTCCTGAGTACCACGACTTCCACGCTCATCAACGAGCATATTACTCGAAATTTTGGGTGTTTGAATGAAAAATTGCTCAATCCAATACAGTATCTTTGAGGAAAAAACTTGCTCGGTTTGGGTTAAATTCCCGCGCGTTGTTAATTTCAATTGCGGTAAATCCTTAATAAATCGCGTTGGAATAATGCTTTTTAACGATACATAATACAAGTCATTGACGGGCTGAATCATTTTGGCATCGTAAAAAATACTATATTTAATCGTATCTAAACGCCTTTCATCAGCTGGCATTGCATCTTCTGTTAACTCCACTAAATCTCGCAAAGCATAGGCTACAATATTATGTTGACGAAGTTCCTGCAAGCCCTTTTGCTGGCGCTGTGAGTACACTTGATTTTGCTCAAATGAATGAATTTCAGCTTCTACTGTTTTTTTAGCAGCAACTAATTTCGAACGGTTTTCAAAATATTTTTCTAAGATTTGCTCAAACTTTTGAATTTGATCCTTCACTACATAAGAACTGCGAAATTGTTTTTTTATTCGTTCCATCTCTTCTTTTTGCTCATGAATCTGTTGAAGTTCGAACTCTTTTTTAATAGTTAATTGATTGTGCTGCTGCATTGCTTCCAACAGCTCATTTTGATCATTGTGTAAGCGATCCATCATGGTCGCACTTTCTACTAGCTGTTCGCTCTTTTGCTGATAAAGTTGTTGCGTTTCGATTTCTGAATAACGCAGTCTTTTTCGCTCTTGATCCGTTTCGGCTAACTGTTTTTGTAAATGCATTAAATCGACTTCTAATGTCGCAATTTCCTCGGTAAAACGTTGTCCCTGCCCCAGCTTCTTACTTTTTGTCGATTGCAAATCTTGAAGTTGTTGTTGCTTCATCATGAAAACTTTATGTAATCGTTCTTGCTGCGACTTAATAACCTTTATTTTTTTTGAATTATCCTCCATGTTTACGTGTATTTCCGCCATTTTTTTCTCACTAGCGGTAATCACCTGTTGTTCCATATGCTTTAATGTGTTCGTTGTTAAAATCAACTGTTTACCAGATGTAGCCATTCTTTGTTGGTTGGCATGATAATCATTTAATTCATTTTGTGCACGATTTAACTCATGGTTGGCATTATTCACAAATTGCTGTGATTCCTTCAGTACAACAGCAAGCTCACTTAGTTGAGCAATTTGCGTTTCCCATTTTTGCTGAATATCTGAAATACCGTACATATCACTAAATCGACGAAAGCGCTCTTCAGGTGAATAGGCTGCAAATTGATTGACCTCCTGCTGATACCATATTAAATAGTACATATCCGGGAAAATCTTATATTTCTTTTTCAACTGCTCCGTATACAAAGAAAAATTGCGCTGTTGACTATCACCTGAGCGGAAAATATCTTCCAACACTAAACCATCTATTGTTTCGCCATACAAAATTTCATATTCTCGTTGCGGAATGGCATTAGCACTTGGCTGGTCAATATTCACACGAAACGCAATGTATGGGGGACCATCTACTTGTGAACTACCTGTATTTTTAAACGTCAACGTAATCGAAGCACGCCATGCCTTTGTATCTGGAATATTATTCGAACGAATTCCTTCTAGCGACACACGGGATGAATTTAAAACAGCGCCAAAACAAAAGGCCAATGTCGATTTCCCTGTACCATTTGGACCTGTGATCAGCACATGCTCGAAATCATCGCCAAATGTTAATTGCGTTGCTGGAAAATCGCGTACACCTGAAAATGCTAATCGATATGGAATCATAGCTCATCCTCCTTTAAATACAAGTTATAGCGTTTGAAAAACTTCAGCACTTCTTCTTTACTAAGCTGACGTTCCTGAGAAAACTCTAGCGTTCGGCGTAAAAATGAATCAGAGAACATATGAACACCAATTGTAGTCAATTTATACGCTTCTTCAGTGGCCGAAATATCATATTTCTCCACCGCGCCAATCGATTCTAACGGCTTAATATTCGCTACCATTTTGCGTGTGGCATTGTAATTTTCGTGCCCGAAATCCGCTATTACTTGATCTAGCAGCGTAAACTCATGATTTAACACTTCCTGCTGATAAAACATGTAAAGCAAGATGGCAAGGGATTCTTTATTGAGCGTCGTTTTCGCTTCACGCGCTGGTACACGCATTAACACAACTGCCCGGTCACGCTTATCATCATAAACTACTTGGAAATAACGACCTGTTACAAGATTGACACGTTCCATAAAAGATAAAAATGCGTCATCACCTTTTATTTTAAGGATCTTTTCAATTTCATTACGCTTTAAGCCATAATTTTGACGCAGCGTCGTGGAGGAAGAAGAATACAATAGCCGCATAAATACTAATTCTTCCTCAATAGATAAATAGATTTTTAAATTATTCAGTACGTCCAGGCGGTTTTGCTCGAAGTTCTCTTGGGGAGACGGTGTATTTTCGGTCGTCATCATTAATCCACTTCCATTCTTTTTCATAGTCAATGGTCTTTTCGGTTGGGACATACGCCACTTTTTTATTCGCCTGCATGGCAGACACGACAAATAAGGACTTGATTGCATCACTCCAAGAGCTGGAAGATGTTTGAACTATGAGCTCTTCAATTTGTGTTTCACCATGCAAGGCTAAATGCTGCTCAATCTTTTCCGTATCCATTTTAGATTTCGTCACTTCCCAAGCTGCATTTTTAAAGATTTCTTCAATCGTTTGGCCTTCCACATATTGTTCTTCATATTGCTCAAGTTCCGTTTCAGGCAAAGGTTCATTTATTTTCGGTTCATAATGCTCTAGGTAATCAATGGCCAGATCTATATCCGCTCCACCAATTGGCGACGTAAATTTCACTGGCAACCAAATTCCATCCATTGCTTCATCCGCGTATAAATTTTGTTCCATAAAACTTAAAATATCTTCTACATTCGGCGTATTCGTTTCGGTTTCAGTGTTGTACATTTTGAAAATATATTGACGAAACTTTTCAGGGGAAACGTTTTGGTGAATTTCAATTTCTTGCATCGTGACAAAGCGTACATATTTCTTCAAAAGACTTGTGCTAAGTGTCGTACCTTTTGCTAATGCCACTGTGCCGCGCTGAATTAAATTTGTCATTATTAAACTTTCTTCAACCGTTTGGAACTGGGCTAGGCGCTCCTTCATTTTCTGTTCTAAATCCATCATAAGCTCATGAATAATTTGCAATTGTGGCAACGCATTTTTTTCTGCTAAAAGCTCCAACTGTCGATTTTCTAATGTTTGGACAGCATCTTCTACATTCA
Source organism: Solibacillus cecembensis (assembly GCF_050272495.1). Taxonomy (NCBI): domain Bacteria; kingdom Bacillati; phylum Bacillota; class Bacilli; order Caryophanales; family Caryophanaceae; genus Solibacillus; species Solibacillus cecembensis. The sequence continues at coordinate 83,321 of NZ_JBNNMF010000004.1, forward strand.
CAATCATGGACGCAATGCGATTCCCACCAGAAACCCCTTTATCATCATAAGCTTCACTAATTTCCGCATCACGTCTTGCTTGAAATAGCGAGCGACCAATATCATCTTTCAAATAATAAGCTAGCGTATCGTTCGCTAAACGGATAAGTGCATCCATTAACCGTTTCCCACGGTCTTGTAGCTTAATTTGACGGGACTGTTTGGCAATCCAACTATTCGTTTGTAACAGACGAACGACATGCTCAATATCCTTTTGATCGGGCGGTGTCAAATCGTTATATGTCCGTACATAGCGGTAATACAGCATTTTTTCATCTTCAATCGGATCATTAATACCAAGTGCCGCTTCATTTAATAACTGAATAATATTTATAAAACGTAAAATTTCAAGCGGTGCATCATACATCTTTTCGCCACCTAGCTCTTTTAAAACACCACCTAACGAAGCCAAATCACGCATCGTCATTTTCAACTCAGGTGTATTCGCTTCACTATTAAAAATCGAAATAGGCGCACTTACATTTCCAGCCATTGGGTCCATTGTGCAACATCTCCTAACTGCTGTTCTTGTTCATGAAAAGCAATGTGTAACTCCTCTATTAACCACTTTTCATATTCCGTAAAGGTTGAAAAAATTTGCTCATTCCGGGCGACAAAACGTTTATTTGTTGCCGTGATTAACTCATCAAGCCCGCGACTAATCGACAAGCCCGCTGCATCGTAATCTGTCCAAATAAATACGGTTGTTTTCGATTGCATGAGCTGACGTATCAACATTTTATGTGCAGTTCGTAACTGACCGTCTATAGACAACACAAAACTATTCGTACGTTGTAAAAACGCCATTTCCGTACTCATCCGTGTTAAAATTGCGCGATTTTCCACCAGCCAAATATTCGTGCACGCTGTCGTAAAACGGTCATGCACCATATTTTGATCGGTCAATGCATGAATCGAGCCATAATTGTAACTGCTAAAGTTGCCACTTAATTGCCCACTGAAAAACAGTGGTGTAATCTGCCCTAAACTCACTAAACCACAGTCGCTTGTCTTCATGTCAAACCATTGCTCAAGCAGGGCAATAAATTCTTTTTTATACGAATCAAACACTTTGGAACCACCAATTGCATCAAAGTACGTCGCACCAATTTCCTTAAAATCAAACAATTGCTGGCGACTGACTAATTGGAAAAACGCAATGCAAAATTCAAGAAACGTCAGCCGCTTTGCAGTTGGCCATGTGATTGGAAATAGTGAACATTGCTTTAACTCTGTTTCTGATGTATTTCGTTGTAATAGCTCAAGAATTTCAGCATTTCCCTTTGGAAACTGATCCATGAGTTTGTTATAGGTGGCGCTAAATTGAGCATTTTTTTCGTTATTTTGGTGCTCAAAATATGTATATAAACTAATGCCCATTCTAAAATATGCTTCTTTAACGGTTTGTCCGTCTGTATGAAAACGAATTTCCTCGGTAATCCATCCCTGTTGAATCCACGTTTCGAGTGTATGAAGAGGTGCTTGTAAAGTCCTTTTATTATGATGGGTCAATTTTGCCTGTAAAATTTCAGCTGGCGGGATTCCGTCATGTAGTTCACCAAACTTTAACATGGCAATTCTTTTATATGTTCGCGCTGTTTTTTTCGTAATATACGCTTCAAATATAGCTGGTCTAATTTCGACAGGCGCTTCAAGAATTTCGTTTGATTTCAAAAAATAGCGGTCAAAAAATAAATCATTATTCATCGTTCACGCCCCCCTATTCTATATAATCCCATCATAACAAATATTGAAATGAAGCGGTGAGTATTGTGTGCGTTTGATTGATAGCGGGTATGGTATTTTGGGGAAGTAATGAATACATGTAAAAGATGAAATTTACAGGTAACATTTTACATATATTGAAGCGAAGTGTAAAATTATGCTAATAACATGTCATTACTTTCATTGAGAGAGGTGGTTTATATGGAAAAGGACTCCAAGTTGCTCGAACGAATTGAGACACTGGAACGAGAACTCCACACATTGCGTACAGAAGTGCAGCATTTAAAAAAACATATAAAGTTTGAGCAAACTGTACCTATTCCAAAAATAGTAGCACAAACAATCGTTCCACCAAAACAACCCGTCCCAAAAGAAATATCTATCGTCGAAAAACAAGATGCGCCTAAATTGGAGAAACGCTCACTTGAAGAAATGTTTACACGGGCATTGCCAAGAATTTTTATGGTCATTTTAGTACTCGGTGTTTTGTGGGGCTTAAAGCTTGTGAGTGATTACGGTTTTTTATCAGACAGTATAAAAATCATCGGTGGCTTTGCGATATCTATTGGTCTCGGTATATGTGCATATATAATGGAAAAAAGGCAAAAAGGATCACGCGTTGTCGCTTTGTCACTCTATGGTGGTGCGTTCATTGTCGGCATTTTAGTGACCGCGGCTGGTGCCATTTTATATGATGTCCTTCATCTATATGTTGCACTTATGATCGCACTTGTCTACATTGCTTACGGTGTTTTCATTAGTTATGTAAAAGGAAATGAAGCATTAACCGCGCTCGTTATCTTTACTTCATTATTACTACCGTATTTACTTGAATATATGAAATTTAGCGCACTGATTATTGGCATTTTCATCGTATTGCTGTTCGCTGTTGTGCAAGTTGTTATTTGGAAACATATACAACGTAAAGCACTGTATATCGGGATGGCGTTTTCGATTTTGGCATTTGGTTTTGTTTTTATATTCAATAATGAGCACAACGTCTTTATCGCACTCGCCGTTGTTACGTTGTATAGCGTCTTTTTAGGCAGCTATTTACACTTATCTTCTAGTGAAAGTAAAAAAAATGCGGGTATGCTCTTTAGCTTTACGATCATTATTTTATCTTTAATAAACGCGATGCTTTTACAAAAAGAGGTCGTCTTGCTTATGGTGCTCGTTCTCTTACTTGGTATTTTAGCAATTTCTTTATACATCGTATTTAAACGTAAGGATCGACTATTAATCGACATGTTCGGTACATTATCAACCCTTACAATTTTAAACTTTATTGCGCAGCTCAATATTTCAAACGAGGTCATATTACTGCTAATGATTGTCGTATCATTTGCTGGGTTGATCCTTGCCGTGAAGCATGCGATTGTAGTCATGAAATATTTGCAAGGCATTACGTTTTCAATACTTTCATTTTTCGTTCTTGTCTATTATTTAGTTCAGCCATTTTTCTCTATTGAGCATTTGACGATTGTAGTCGTCACTGTCATGCTGTTTGCATTATATTGGATACTTCGCCACTATGAGCAGACATCCAGTGAAGATAAAAATTGGGAGATTGGTTTAGAGGATGTTTACCCCAGTCTTTTATATGTGGTCGTTCTTCTGTACATTTGGAAATTAGATTGGGCATATATGCCAACAGGATTTACTTCCTACTTCTTGTTTAGTGCGATTGCAATTGGGCTGGCATTGGTTCTTACCTTTAATCGTACACAGATTGGTCGGTCGCTTCCAGTCCTTGCTACGGTAATTTACGGATTTGCAGCACTCGTATTAATGATGACTCTATGGATCGATGTACGAGCAATTACAGTTGCACTCATCATCCGTATTATATATATCGTGATTTACTGGGCTGTTATAGCAGACTTATGGAGGCATGGCAGAATTTCCAAACAATACGAACCTCTTTCCACTAAGTATACAGAGCCATTTACGCTTGTTGGAATGATACTTTCCGTTGTTTGGCTCTTTAGCACAACATACTTCATGAATTTTCATGAACTCATTAATTGGAGCACAGCTGTTATTTTGAATACCGTTTCGATTTTCGTTATTGCTTGCTTGTCGCTGTTTTTAGCAGCACAACGAAGCTACCAACAGCTGAAATTAACCGGTATTGTTCTACTCTTTTTGGGGATTATTAAAATGATTTTCTTTGATTTATCTACACTCGACATTCTGATTCGTTCGATTTTATTTATGTTAATCGGTGCAATCGGGCTGGTGATTTCTAATAAGCTTTTAGGAAAAGGGAAAAACGATTAAATGCATATTTTACAGTAGCCTTGACACTTTTGTCGGGGCTATTTTTTATAACTGGATATATAATTAATTAATGAATCTATCATTAAAAATTCCCCTGAAAAAGGGGTAGTTGATTTCCATTCCGGTCCGGACGCTTTCCACGGGCACGGCTCCAACTAACTTATTTCGAGAGGTGTCTCAAAATAAGTGGATTTTCCGCACGTGCTGTTCCCGTAGGAGTCGCCTCCCCTCCATTCCAATCAACCCTTCTATTCAAGTTTGTCCCAATACAATTCCTAATCATTTTTATGAATATGAAGTTAGTTTCAGATATTCAATCTCTTTATTGAAATATGCGTTTGACAATAAAATTCGTTCCTACAATACCGTTGAGAATGGAAAATATGCCGTTCGCCCCACTTTTATGGCATGTTTTCCTACTTATAAGGTTCAGCTTTGCACAAAGGTTGTATGATTTTTGCTCCTCAACAGCAAAAAGATAGGATAGGTTTTTCCTAATGGGATAAAAATCAATTGAGGATAACGCCGCCTCCCACGGTAGCGGCGCAATAAATCCAGAAAGTTTCAGTAGGCAAAACGTTATAAAGGCTGGCCTTGCACAAAGCACACAGATGAGTCGTATAGATTTGTGCAACAAAGCTGTGCGCCTCATGTGCTTAGCCAGCCTAAACTAGCCCATACTTTATTAGAAGCTTTATTAGAAAACTTACATCACAAGGATAGATTCTTTTATTGAACTTATATAGATGCCTTTTCACCTATCTTAAGTAAATTTTCAAAAATATAGGGAAAACCCCTATAGATTATTACTTTGAATTTGCGCGATAATTGAATCGTACTATGAAAATACATGTTAGGCGGGAGTGTGCTTAGTGGCGAACCGTTTTGATGACATCCAACCACTGATTCAAGATTATCGAAACAAGATTATCAGTAATGAACCTGAATTACTTACTAACATCTTGAATGACTATGAAGAACTCCTACAGTTGTTCAAACAAAAAAATGATTTAATTAATCAAATTTGGAATATCCATGAAAATAAAAACTATCAATTAGCTCAAGATACATTGGATCCACTTGAACAAATTTTATATAGCTCTTTATTAGGTGTCCGTACGTTAGATCAAGAAGCTCAATCCGACTCTGCAAAAGAGTATTTAACATCACTAAAAAAAGAAATTGAAAAACAATTAATCCAGTTAAAAGAAGCTTCGATTAGTGTATATCCTATATGTATGCAAGATTTGGGACCTTACGGGGCAATTAAATCTTACTACGAACTACTTAAAGAAGGTAATAACATAACGACCGACATTAACTTTAAAGGAACACTTAAAAGGCAGCCCCATAAAGTTGAGGTTAATATATTTCGATTCATTCAACATCTAATTCAAATAATTGACAACCTTAATACTGTTAACTCATTAAGTATCTCTATTAATGAAATAGATGGTCGAATCACTTTAACATTTGAGGGACAGGCTTTAGTAGAACGACTAAACGACTGTTCTAAATATCAACTATTTAAAGAGTTAGTTGATAGTATAGAAGATGTTGAGATTCTAGAGAAAACTGAATGTGAATTGAATTTAGTACTACAAGCAAACAATTAGACATCTAAAAAAAATCATTTGTAGAAGACTTACAACAATGTCTTCTACAAATGAGTAATGTTTTAAGGGATTAATCACTTAGATCTCGGGACGGAAATTTCAATCGTCGTTCCTTCATTTACTTTAGAATGAAATTGTGCAGAACCACCTACTCCTTCTGCCCGCTCCTTAATACTATATAAACCAATCCCTTTTCGCTGTGCGTTTTTTAAATACTCTCCTATGACAAACCCTAAACCATTATCTTTAATCATTAAATCGGTTGAATTTTCATCCATATTGAGAGATACATAAACTTTACTAGCTTTCGCGTATTTTGCTGTATTCGTTAACGCTTCTTGACAGATACGATAGAGAGCTGTTTCAACTTCTGGCTCTAACCTACCCGCTTTCCCTTTGATTTCAAAGTGAACGGAGATATTGTGAATCTGTTCGTACGTTTCAAGGTAGGCCCTCATAGCTGGAATAAACCCTAAATCATCTAATGTACTCGGTCTTAATGAACGGGCAATTTCTTTTACTTCTTTCATTGCCTCTTGTGTCATCATCTTTATCGTTCGTAGGCTTTCTTCATTCTTTTCTACTGGTTGATCTTTATTGACCGTATTTAACGTAACTAAAATACTAAATAGCGATTGCCCGATACTATCATGTAACTCTCTAGATACCCGCTTTCTTTCCTCTTCATGTGCCTTAAACACTTGTCTGGATAAGCTTTTTTCAACCTCATATAACTTCAGCTCTGCTTCCATTTGTTGCTTTTCCGCAATTTTTTTGTCAGTGATGATTTGCTGAATCTCAGGGAAATAGATTGCACGATAAATATAAATGTAGCCGATAAATTTGAAACAGTGCCCTAATAAATTTTCAATCGCATATACATGTGTATAAAGGGTAAAAAAGAGCTCCCCCACCATCATGATAAATAAGGCAAAAATCATACGAAGCAAATCAATATTTCGTTGTGACTTTTTTAAATACCTTTTGAATAAAATAGCAAGTGTAATAAAAATCGTTATACTGATTACATATTCAAGCGAAACTTTAAGACCTGTAACCCCATGTTCATTAAGTAGTACTGGAAGTTGACCAGGTATTGTCAAAATAATCGCTGTACAAATACTCACAAATAGGATGGTTACATATAGACCCCAACGACGTTTAATAAATTGCATTTGGCTTGGTCTAAAGATAAATAGCGCAACACCAATACTTTCTATTAATCGAGCTACAATCCAAAACCATGTGGCACGAGCGGTAGAGAATTCGTCGGCAATAAAGGGCATTCCCTTATAAGTAAACGTATGAGCTAAATCAAAAAAACCTACCGCTAAAAACACTAACCCTATAAAATATTGAGATTTAAGTCGGTGGGAAGAGTAAGTTGTCCACGCTTGTACAAATATAGAAAAGGACACAAATATACTAAATAACTCCATTAATGTATGTAGTAATAAAAAATGATCATCTACCTCAGCAGGTACGTGTCCAATTTGAAAGCGGAACAGTAAAAGTAAGACAAGAATTGCAAAAAATATATATTTAATTTCCTGTTTTTTTAAGGCTGCCATCTTTTTATGCTCCCTTAATCAAAATCTAAATAGCCATTTTTCACTGCAAATTTCACTAAATCTGGACGTGTTTTCAGTTGTAACTTATCCATGATTTTCGATTTATGAGATTCTATCGTTTTTACTGACAGAAACAACTTCTCCCCTACTTCCCGGTTCGTATAGCCCTTAGCCAAATAGGATAATACCTCTTGTTCGCGGCCCGTTAATTTTTGCAAGTCACTCACATTAACATCTGACTTTTTCATATATTCTTCTAATAAAAGTTTTGTCGCATTCGGATATAAGTAAGCTTCTCCGCGGTAAACTGTACGAATTGCTTCTATTAAATCATTTTCATGATAACTTTTTAATAAGTAGCTAGAAGCCCCCGCCTGCAATGCATGGAATAAATATTCTTTCCCTTCGTGCATTGTTAAAACGATAATCTTCACATTATTATTCGCTTCATTAATTTGCTTTGTTGCTACAAGACCGCTTTTCTTTGGCATATTTAAATCCATGATAATCACATCAGGTTTTTTTTCTAGTGCTTTTTGAACAACTTCTTCCCCGTTCTCGGCTTCATCTATTACCTTCATATCCGTTTGACTATTAATCATATGTTTAATGCCAGAGCGTACAATGGCATGATCATCGGCAAGTAATACTGAAATCATACTTGCACCTCCTAATTTTAGAATCTCTAAAAATACTATAGCACATTTATCACAGGTATTGGATAAACATAGGCTATTTTGATTAAATTTACATATTAAGGTTTATAGCTCGCTTCACATAGGAAATGCACTAGATGCGTATAGGGTTTTTTATAAAAACAGTTAGGGGTTTTCCTTATAGTGATTATTATTATTTATTGTAATAATAGTAAATAAGATTACTCCGACAAAACCATTATTAATTTGAAAAGAGGGCATAATGATGATTACAATTCAGAAATCCTTATTTGACAATCAAACAACTATTATTCAAATGATTTCATCTGGTATACCATTAAAAAAAATATTAACTTTTATTGTGAATAGTATGGAAAATTCCTGTGATTCTGTTAATTTGTATGGGTCGATTATGCTGTATAACCCTATACTAAACCAATTAGGAGAAACGGTGTTTTCCGCCCTCCCTGCAAACTTTGTTAACTCGATTGAACCAGCAGACGTTAGTCTCTATGGTGGTTCATGTGGAACTGCTGCCTTTTTAAAACAACCTGTTACCGTATCGGATATTGAAAATAATCCACTTTGTGAAAAGTACCGTCATAGCGCAATTGTACATGGACTTCGTGCTTGTTATTCAACACCTTTGCTCACTTCAAAAAATGAATTATTAGGAACAATGGCAGTTTATAGTAGTGTAGTAGGAACACCAGATGAAAAAACATTGGAATTAGTCGATTTTTATAGCATACTCGCTTCTTTGGCCATAGAGGTTTCAAACGGTAGTACTGTGACTCCCCTTTATTCATTTGTAGTAGATACACGTTTAAATGAAAGACTATCAAAATTATTATAACGCTAGGTTATCATGTGAATATTATCTCTCAAGGTGTTAAAATGTTATCGTTTGTCGCGCAATGGGTGCACAAACAATAAAAGATGGCTCCTGTGCAATACAAGAAACCATCTTTTAGTTGATTCATATGTTTTAAAACCTGTCACATTACCGCCTAACTTATATTTTCTAACTTATAATGCATAACTTTAGGTGCTGTGGAGTCACATAAAATATACGGCTTTGTTACTTCTTTGTTCATTTTCCCTGAATTTTTATGGCTTGTGAAGGCTGTTGAATACAGTATGTTTGTATGCTTTGAGCACGCTTGACGAATTTTTTCGAATGGACCTGTACCATCTACCACCTCTACCTCATAACCTAGCTCGCCGAAGTAGCTTTTGTAACGCTCAGAAATACGAATATTGCCAATGACAAGGAGATCCTTCGTTTTTTCCACTTGTTCTTTCGATGCTTTACGTGTTACTTTGCGACCGCACTCTAGTAACTTTTTCTCGATTGTATCAGTCGGTACAAATTGCGTCTCGACTTTCACTCCATCAATATAACGATTAAATTCATCAACCCAAATCATATCACCTAAATCAAGTTCATCACCCTGTGGTACATTGTGTAGCTGCACGTATTCTTGATTTTCCTTCAGCACATAAATTTCCTCATCAATTTCCGATACTGAGGCAAGCTGCTTTTTCGTATACTTGCTTGAAAGCTTTAGCATAAGACCAGATGCATCCTTATACATCACTCTTTCCTGATCATCCGTAATAATAAAACTATGCGCAAATAGCTGCTCCTCTAATTGAATAAAGCGCTCTTGACCAGCTACATCACGCACAACATAACCGTTCTGAACCATCTTCAAATTCGATGTAATTATAGCAAACCGGACATTGCTCTTGTTTCGACATATTTCTGACCACCTGATTATCCTTCAATATAATTCGCTTCAAGTAAACGCGCAATTTCCAACGTTTTTTCTAAAACAATCGGCTGTGAAACGGCTACATAAATTTCACCTTCAAAAAATCGAAACGGAATTTTTACATCTTCTAATTGCCACATGAAAAAGTGACCTTTAATTTTCATATGTACCCCGTCTTGGCTAGCACCAAATGAATCATTGTACTCGAAATCCGATTTTGTCGCGAAGAAGCTTTGGCATTCCTCTAAGCTTAATGTTGGATTCCCTTCTTTATCAAGACGTGTAATTTTGTATCGTGTATTCATCAAACAAACTCCTCCTGAAATCCTGACTATCGCTTCATTATAAACGGTCGAATTTGATTAGGCAAAACGAGAGCTAGTTAATCAAAACAACCGAACCTTCCATCTTGAAATTTGATGGTAAGGTTCGGTTATTTACTAAAATTCTACAGTTTAATACTTGAAATATGAAAAAGCAGAAGCCTTTAAAGTTTGCTCATCGTATAGAACGATTAGAATAATAGTTCAACTCATTACAGTAATAACGGACTTGTGCATATGATAACCATACACACAAGTTCCTTTCGTTTTCTCCTTACGCTTCTATTGTTTCATTCAGACATCCCGTGTCATTTGCTTCCCCTCTATCTCTCGCTGCAACTGTTGCGCAAATTCCTCAAAGGACATTGTTTTCAATCCAACTTGTTTATATGCTCTTACAGTCACTGTCCCGTTCTCAAGCTCTTGATCACCGAGTACAACAATATACGGTACCTTTTGCAGTTGTGCATCGCGGATTTTACGTCCGAGCTTTTCATTTCTGCCATCGATGGCAACACGGATATTTGCCTGACGAAGCTCACTAGCAACTTTTTGAACATAGGCTGTCTGTACATCCGAAACGCCAATAATTTGCACTTGCTTTGGAGCAAGCCATAATGGGAATGCTCCACCAAAATGCTCGATTAATATTCCTAAGAAGCGATCAATTGAACCAAATACAGCCCGGTGAATGACAACTGGACGTACCTTTTCGTTATCCTCATTCACATACGTTAAATCAAACTTCTCTGGTAGTTGGAAATCTAACTGTACCGTTGCACATTGATGACTTCGCTTAATGGCATCTTGTATATGAATATCGATTTTTGGTCCATAAAATGCCCCGTCACCCACATTAATTTTATAAGGGAAATTTAAACGATTTAACACATTTTCAAGCGCTTGTTCCGCCTTATCCCACAGCGAAAGTTCCCCCATATAGTCATCAGGTCGTGTCGATAATTCAATTTCATATTCAAATCCAAATACCTTATAAACACGGTCAATAATTTGTAAGGCTAATGTAATTTCATCCTCAATTTGCTCTGGCGTCACAAAAATATGAGCATCATCCTGACAAAATGTACGAACGCGTAGTAGCCCGTTTAATGCCCCACTAAATTCATGACGGTGCACCTGACCGAACTCAGTCATACGTATCGGTAAATCACGGTACGAATGTAAGTCGTTTTTATAAATAAGCATATGACCAGGACAGTTCATCGGCTTTAAAGCAAACTTTTGTTCATCTACTTGTGTGAAATACATATTTTCTTTGTAGTGCTGCCAATGTCCTGATTGCTCCCATAAACGTTGATTCATCATCAGCGGTGTACGCACTTCTTTATAATCATAGCTTGTTTGCAAACCACGTAAGAAATTTTCTAATTCATTTCGGATAATCTGACCATTTGCTAAATAAAATGGCATGCCTGGTGCTTCTTCCGAAAACATAAACAGTTCAAGCTCTTTTCCTAGTTTACGATGATTACGCTTTTCGGCTTCTTCCAAAAACACAAAGTATTCATCCATATCCTCTTTCGTTGCAAACGCCACCCCGTAAATCCGTTGTAGCATTTGGTTATTGCTATCACCACGCCAATACGCACCTGAAATGTTCATTAGTTTGAATTGCTGTAATTTATTTGTAGATGGCACATGTGGTCCTCTACATAAATCGATAAATTCCCCTTGCTCATAAATCGTTACAAGTTCTTCGGCAGGAATTGCTTCTAAAAGCTCAAGCTTTAAATAGTCATGCTCAAACATTTGACTCGCTTCTTCTCTCGTTACTTCCTTGCGAACAACTTGGAAGTTCTCGCTTACAATCTTTTTCATTTCACGTTCAATTACATCTAAATCTTCTGGCACTAACGTATGAGTCATTTCAATATCATAATAAAACCCGTTTTCAATTACTGGACCTACACCAAATTTTGCATCTGGATATAAACGTTTTACCGCTTGTGCTAACAAATGCGCTGTTGAATGACGGATTACCTCTAAGCCCTCTTTTGACGCAACATCATATAGAGAAATTTCAGCATCCACTAGAATTGGTCGTGTCAAATCAGTTGTTGTCGTATTTACACTACCTACAATTGATTTTTTTGCTAAGCTAGGACTAATCGACTTGGCAATTTCGGTTAGCGTAACACCTTTAGCAAAACGTTTTTGTTCGCCATTTGGAAATTGAATTGTAACTTCTTGATTTGACATACTACCACTCCTTTTCTTTTTTTGGTAAATAAAAAAAACACATATTCGTCCACAAAGGGACGAGTATGTGTTTGAATACCCGTGGTTCCACCCAAATTCCTACTGTACTGTTGCATCAGTAGCTCATTGATACAGATAACGCCTGTATACGTCACTAGTTTCCTAGCACAGCTCCAAGGGAGTAAATCGAATTGTCCAATCAGGAATCTTTCAGCCGGTGATTTCCCTCTCTTTTGATCTTCACTAAAACGATTCATATCCTTATCATTGCTTTTTAAATTGAAATTAGTATTTAATCTAACCTATGCCCAAAATATTGTCAATGACTGTTTTTTTAGAATAAATAGAATATACAACCTGTAATCGTTGCTATGCTTAATTTTACTTGGTTCATAAATTTCCTTACAATAGTGCCCACATATCTCGTAAAATCCCCATACGAATGGAATATTATTTGTGCACTCTGTGCAAAACACAACACGCACGATATTCTTTGTAAATTCCCAATACTTTAACATATCAACCATGGACGAAAGTATGAAATAATAAAACTTCATTTACAATGATAATATTGGTAGGTTATACTGATGGCACATTAAAAAAACTACATACCGTTTTCTGCACTAGGGGTGCCCACTTTGGCTGAGATGCGAGCTTTTGCTCCGATCCCTTATAACTCGATCAGGATAATACCTGCGTGAGGAAGTGCGGTGACTTTCCTATTTTTTCATTTTGGATAAGTGGCTGCATCTTCACGGATGTGGTCTTTTTTTATGAAAATTTTTCGGGAGGTTTTTAATATGCAATGCGGTTTAAGCCCTATCGTTGGATTTCGTTTTTCTCTTCATCCAATGACCAATGATTTTATTTCGGTAATTAAAGGTGCACTTCTAGAAACAGATACATCAAATGTGTGGATGCATACGGATGACGTATCTACTGTTATTCGTGGAAAACAGGTGCATGTATTTAATGTGGCAAAAGCCATCACTTTACATGCTGCTAAAACGGGAGAGCATATTGCATTATCTGGTACTTTTTCTGCTGGTTGTCCAGGTGACTCTGCAGGAGATGTATTTTTGGATAAAGGAGATGAAGTAGCAAATACAGATACTACGAAACAATATGTTTCTTCTCAATTTGCTCTTTATCCGATGAATAATCCTGATTATATGAATGTTATTTACAGAGAAATAGATCGTGCAAAAACGCATGGTGTTTTCAATGAGTCGATGCATTATGCAAGTGGTATTCACGGAGATATACATGATGTATTTGAATTTTACGAAGAATCTTTCACACATGCACGATCAGAAGAACATAAACATCTTGTCATGACGGTTTCAATGAGTATTAATAGCCCTTCTCACGGAGGTTTTTAATATGTTGAAATCTTGGAAGCTAAAAGAGATTGTACTTATGTCTTTATTTTCTGTTGTGTTTGGTATTGTCTATTTACTATTTCTACATGCAGGAAATATTTGGGCAGGGTTTATTGGTCCTATTGCGTATGAATGGATCTTCGGCATTTGGTTTATCGTATCGATTATTTGCATGTATATTATTCGTAAACCTGGAGCAGCAGTCATTTCTGAAACAATCGCAGCAGCAATAGAGGTTTTATTGGGTAATGCCATTGGTCCACGTTTAATTCTTACAGGTCTTATTCAAGGATTGGGAGCAGAAGCAGTTTTTGCCGCAACACGCTACAAACGCTTTGACTTGTGGGTATTAATGTTAGCTGGTGTTGGCTCAGCCGTTTTCAGCTTTGTATATGGATACTTTTTAGGGGGCTTTGCCGTGTACAGCACAGGTTACGTAGCATTAATGTTAGGACTTCGCATATTAAGTGGTGCTCTAATTGCCGGTGTCGGTGGAAAAGCTTTATCAGACGGATTACTCGCTACTGGTTCACTCCGCGGATATGCCATTTCACGATCAAAAAAAGGTGAATCACATGCCTAATGTTATCTGCTTTAACAATGTAACGTTCTCTTATCCCGACGAAGAACAGTCAATACTCAAGAATCTTTCATTGTCCATCCGCCGCGGGGAGCGTGTTGTCATTACAGGTCCTAGCGGGTGTGGAAAAACAACATTACTGTATTTATGTAATAGACTTTTTCCAGACAATTGTGATGGCATATTAACCGGTTCATTGGAGTTGTTCGGGAAAGACAGTTTTTCTTATATCCCTGGGGAGATAAATCACCGGATAGCAACTGTTTTCCAAGATCCCGATGCTCAGTTTTGCATGCAAACGGTAGAAGAAGAACTTGCATTTACACTGGAAAACTTACATTTACCACGAGAAGAAATGGAATTTCGTATTTATGAGGTGTTGCATTTGACGGGCTTAAGTGAGTTTCGTCATGCAATTATTCAAAAGCTTTCTGGTGGGCAAAAGCAGCGAATTGCTACTGCTTGTGCACTTATTATGGAGCCTGAAGTTTTGTTGTTAGACGAACCGATTGCCCACTTAGACCCTTACACTGCAATAAAATATGTGGAATGGTTGGATCAGCTTCAGATAAAACGAAAAATAACAATCATTGCAATTGAGCATCGGTTAGATCTATGGGGAGATTTTTTTGAGCGAAACATCCCGTTAAATAAAACCGAGGATACTACTCCTTTACAAAAAAGGAATACCTCCATACAAGAAAATGCTTCTTTCCTTGCAAATAGCATAAGTGCAAAGCCGTTCCTCCAAGAAGTTTCTTTCACTTTAAATCGTGGTGAAATAACGGTTCTGGCTGGTCCAAATGGTAGTGGAAAGTCTACATTATTAAAAGCATTATGTCAGCTGATTCCTTTTAATGGAACGGTTCAACCTGAACGTTTAGGATATGTACCACAGTCGCCAGAGTTTTTATTCCTGACGAAAAGTGTGCACGAAGAAGTTGCATTTGGTGGAGGAAATGATGTCGATAAAATGTTGACTCGGCTAAAATTAATACCCATTTCTGATGCTCACCCATTTGCAGTTAGTCATGGGCAAAAGCGAAGAGTAGCTATCGCAGCGATGCTTTCAGATGGACGTGAAGTTATCTTGATGGACGAGCCTACTTCTGGTCAAGACACCGCAGCATTATCTGAGTTATTTCAATTACTAGATGAACGATCCCGCGCTGGTACAACCTTTTTAATCGTCACACATGATATGGAGTTCGCTTATTGCTTAGCAGATTCGATTTTATTACTAAATAATGGGCGTCTGACAGGAAAGTTTCCGGCTGCCGATGTTTGGCGAAATGAAAACCTACTATTAACTCATCACTTACTACCACCGAAAGGATTGATGGAACGTGAAGCATGCTTTACATAAAATGAATCCTTCACTGAAGTTTTTATTGGTCACAGTTTGTATGTTCACGATGGCTTTCTTTTTCGATCCGTGGACTCCGCTCGTGTTTTGGAATGGAATACTTGTGCTGCAAATTTTGTTTAGTCGGATTGATTGGAAGAAATGGTTTTTATTTATGATTCCTTTTTTTGTGACGGCTATCGGGTATTTTTGGACAACGATTATTTTTGCTGAAGATCAATCTGGACCTGTTATTTGGTCTTTTTGGATGCTTAACGTTACAGAAACACAATTACATCATGCTTTTTCATTAAGCTTTCGAGTATTGGCATTTTCAAGCCTTTCACTCTTGTTCGCTTTTACGACTAATCCAATTACTTTCATCATGAGTTTGATGCAGCAATTAAAACTATCTCCTAAAATTGCATATGGCGTAATGGTTGGATATCAGTTTCTGCCTGTATTAAAGGATGAATTTATTCATATTCAACAAGCACATAGATTAAGAGGAGCGACTCCAGAAAAGAATGCTTTGCAACGACTTCTTGGCGTTCGGAGAGTTTTAATCCCTATGCTAGCAGGTGCTGTTCGCAAAGCCGAGCGAGCTGCATTTGCGATGGAAGCAAGAGGCTTTACAGGCGAACGAAGAAGTAGTTATTTTCAAGTTATATCAATGAGCAAAATAGATGGCATTTGTGCCGCGTTATTCCTAATCGTGCTTCTTTTAAGCTGTACGAATCGTTTGTGGATTAGTTAACACAGAAATTCAAATAGTAAGGAAAAGTTTCCGCCTCACCATTTATGGGAAGGTGGAATCTTTTTTGTGTATTTAGTTTGTAATTTGTTCACGATCCAGAATGGAAAGCAATTGCATTTGGGTTTGTTATTTTACAAGGACACTTGTGCAAAATAGTCTATTATCCTCACTCAATGTATTATTATAAATTGTAGAAAATTGTGTTTGCACCCGGTGCAGGATTTATCAAACCAATTACACATGTCCCATTGGATTTATATAGATTTTATTCTTTTTTGTACAAAAAAAAGAACCTATATTAATATTTGTCCATTGAAATAGATATTCCGTTCCATTATTCTTGTATTGTATGATAATGATTATCATTATCATACAATACAATTTGAGGAGTAACGATATAATGCGCAAACAGAAAAGAATGATTGTATTTTGTATTTTGTTAATAGTAGCTATACTAAGTGCTTGTAATTCACAAGATCAACCAAAAGAAGCTGAAGCAAAAGAAAAGGACAATCCTAGCGAAACAGAATATAGAACTTATACAGACTATTTAGGTCATAAAATAGAAATCCCAAATTCGCCAAAGAAAGTGATTTATCAAGGGGAAAATTATGGAGATCTACTACCTCTTAATGCGGATATTATTGGCGGTTCGTATTCCTGGATTACAGGATTAATTTTTGAAGATCAGGTAAAGAATGTGGAAGATGTTGGGTTTCCAATTAATTTTGAAAAAGTATTAGAATTAAAACCCGATTTAATTATTATTGCAGATACTGATGAAAAGGTTTTCGAACAGCTATCTAAAATTGCTCCAACAGTAGTATTTGATACTTTCGCACCTTTAGACAATCGTTTTATGGAACTTGGAGATATAGTCAATAAGAAACAAGAAGCAACTGAGTGGCTAAAGGAATACAAACAAAAAGAAGAGGCAATGTGGAAACAACTCTTGGACCAAGGAATTCTAGAATCAGGAGAAACTGCTTCAGTCTTTACCTACTATCCTGGAGACCGATTATTTGTAATGGCTTCAACAGGGCTTTCACAAGTACTGTATCATCCATCTGGGTTTAAACCTGGGGATAAAATTCAGCCAATCCTAGATCAAGGAAAAGGATTTGAACAGATTTCATTAGAATTGCTTCCTGAATTTGCAGGTGATCGAATTTTCATTCTTACACCAGAAACAGATGAAGCTATTCAATCTACAAAAGATATGTTGAACAGCCCAGTCTGGAAAGGACTACCCGCTGTAAAAAATGGAAAAGTATATTCGCTAGACATTCTTAAAACTTCTAGTGATGCATCTACTAGAGAATGGCTGATCGAGGAAATTCCATCTTTACTAAATAAATAGTTTAAGAGGCATTTCAGCTATTGTTGAAATGCCTCTTTTTCTTGTATACAATAGTAATTGATAATCATTTTCATTTGTATAAAGGAGAGTTGTAAATTGATGGCTAAACAAATCCCCCCTTTTTCATCGTTACTTTTTCATTTATCTCAAATCGAATACATAACTTTCTATAAACGTTTGAACTTTCAAGAAGTAACTACTCAACAGTATACTTTAATCATTGTTGGTGATAACGGGAATGGAACATTTTCTATTGATGACAAGCCTTACTTTGTAAAACAATACAAGAGTATTTTACTTAATCCTGGATCAGTTTTGGAACTGTTAGATATGAAAGAAGATAGCTTATCTTTCTATAAAATTTCATTTAATATTATTCAGTTAAAGGATCAAATACCTGATTTGTATACCGATACTATCTGTTCAGATCATGTAGATTTCCCTATCTATTCATCTTCCCGTTTCTACCGTCTTGCTGAAGACTTAAATAATCTAATGGATCAAGTAGGCATTCATATTCATTTTCAACAGCAAAAATTATTCAATGAGTTGATTTGTATGTTATTTGAACATAAACAGCATATAGAAGATCCCTTAGACGTCTCAAATACAGTTGAACAATCGATCGAATATATGCATCAACACTATCAACAGCAACTAACAATTAACGAACTGGCTAAAAATGCTAATGTTGCACCGTGGCAATATAGCGCTATTTTCCAAACGATAACTGGACAAAAGCCAATTGATTATTTAACAAGATTACGAATAGAGCATGCGAAAGATCTACTGCAACGAACAAACGACACTTTGAGAAATATTGCCTTAAAGGTTGGATTTAATGATGAATATTATTTTAATCGCCGTTTTAAACAAGTCGAAGGCATACCTCCTAAACAATTTGCTCGTATTAGAAAACAAAAGGTTATTGTAAAAGATTGGACTGGTCATGAAGTGGAGATTCCTTCCTTCCCTAGGAGAATTATTTACCATGGGGAAGCATTTGGCGATTTATTAGTTTTTGATGTGCAGCCAATTGGTGGATACAAAGAAGATATTGATAATAGTTTTTATAAAAATCATGTTCCATATGTAAAAGACGTGGCCTTCCCAATTGACATAGATAAATCTACTAAACTAAATCCCGATTTAATAATCTTTACAAATTCTGATGAACAACAATATAAAGAAATCTGTAAAATAGCTCCAACGGTTACACATAACTCATGGGGAACGTTAAACGAACGTATTTTAATTTTAGGAAAAATGCTAGGAAAAGAAAAAGAAGCAGAAAATTGGCTTGATGATTTCAATAAGAAAGAAAACATGATGTGGAAAAATCTTCAAACCACAATAAAAAATGGAGAAACTGCATCGGTTTTTATATTTGATCATGGTGCTCGCTTATTTGTTATGGGAGTTACTGGTTTACCTACTTCCCTTTATCATCCACTTGGATTCCAACCTGGAGAATTGATTCAAAAAATAATAGATGATAAAAAAGGCTACGAGGAAATAGCTGTAGATACTTTACCTGATTATGCCGGTGACCGGATATTTATGCTACTTTCTGAAAATCCTGAGTCTAAATTGGCTACTGAAGAACTGATGAAGAGTACTTTGTGGTCTAATCTTCCAGCTGTAAAAAATGGATATGTATATCTAGTCGATGCAACGAAATGGAATTCTAGTGATGCCTTTACAAGAGAAAAATTACTTGGAGCATTACCAAGATTACTCACCTCAAAGCGTAAATAATACTGATTATTGATATTAGGAGACAATACCATTCTAGAAATTTTGGGTTTTACTAAAGGAATTCTCAAAATTTTAAGTGGAAGAAAAATAACAAGAAAATAGATGCGCCCATGTCAGAAACATAGGCGCATCTATTCTATTCCTTAAGATTGGTAAGCCAAGTAGTTAGTTCTTCCACCTGAGCAAGGACTGCAATTGGATCATAATACCATGAACGTTCTTCAGGCCAAACGTAGAGATGATTATTCTTCACTGCTGGAAGACTACCCCAAACAGGATCTGCCTTGAAATCTTCAACCGTTCTATTGTTAGAAGTCATAATGATATAATCACCAGCGTAACTTTCTATCATTTCCTCAGAAAGTTCTGCCCACTGTTTCTCCATTATCTCATCAGCAATTTTATTGGGTGGCTTACGTCCAAGAGCCTGATAAATAGGCTGTCCACCGCGTCCGAAATTATCACCATACACCCATGTCGATTTTCCACCATCCTCCAAAATTGAAAAGCTTGCGTCGTCTGCTATTGCAGCATCGACCTTTGCCTTGGCATCCGAAATTTTCGCATCGTAATCTAATAGCCAAGCCTTTGCTTCCTCCTGCTTATTAAGTAGGTTACCAAAATAGGTTAGCTCCTCATGAACTCCTTTTAAATCACCATAGGGAATAACAACAGTAGGTGCTATTTTACTTAGCTTTTCGTAATTGTCGCCATTTCCGGTAATTATGAGGTCTGGACTAAGGGCAAGGATATTTTCTACGGATGGTTTACCATATACCCCTGTATCTGATACACCTGTAAGTCCATCTTTGAAATAGTAGTTATTAATAGTCAGTTCTGGTGCTCCAACAGGAATAATATCCAAGGCAATAAGACTTCCCAAGTAATCTTCCGCTACTATACGCTGGGGATTAACAGGAATTTCAATCTCTCCGTTTACTGTGGTGATCATTTTCACTTTGTTATCAGTGGTAGTACCTGTATTCTCGGTTACTTCTTCTTTCTTTCTATCCAAAGCTGTAGTCGTCTCTCCACAAGCGGAAAGTAGTAGAATTAGAGCTAGTAAAGCGGGGAAAACTAATCCTATCTTCTTTTTAATATTGTCTTGTTGTAAATGCAACTGAAAAACCTCCGTATGCCATAGTGATAATCATTCTCATTAACTATTGTAAGATGTCTTTCTAAATGTGTCTATGAAGTAATGTGATTTCTCTTCATACACATTTATGATGTTAACAATCGCATTAGTTCATGTACCTGAGCTTGCGACGATAACGGGTCGTAACCGTAGAATAAATCTGGTTTATCTATTAAATAGACTTTATCTTCTCTGAATGCTTTCATATTCCTCCATGAATATGACTGAAATAGACGGTTCATACGTTCCATCCCCTCTGGATTTGAAGGCATTCCCGTAATAAAGATATAATCAGCAGGATAGTCTTTAATAGCTTCGATTTCCATCTCAATGTAGCCCCTATTTGCAATACCATGATTAAGTAGGGATACTGGGAGACTAAATCCGATGTCTTCATACAAAATTTGACTACCTCTACCATGACTACTATTGATGCAGAAAGCCGAGTTTGTGCCAATTTCCCATACAATAGCCGTTCCTCTTTCTACAAGCTGACGATCTAGTTTCTGATTAAAGATCCAAACCAATTTATCGTAATCCTTAATCCATTCATCTGCCTGCTGTTGCCTTTCCACAATATCGGCTATGAGACGCAATTGTTCTCGCCAGCCCATTTCTATAAAAGGAAGTGCAATCATCGGGGCCAAAGATAGCAAGTTTTTGTTCTCTCTTTCTGTTTTATAATCGAGGATTAAATCAGGGTGAACAGCAGCGATATTCTCATATATTGACGTTTCGCTATTTTCCCATATATTTAACTTTTGCTCTGGGTTTACTTGATTCACATGTTCCATCCATGTGGAATATACACCAAGTTCAGGAGTAATACCTAGTGCTAACAAACTTGCTGTATGATTTATATTGAGGGCAACCACTCTCTTGCGTTTTTTATGATACGAAGTAGGAGACAAACCAACCACTTGCTTAAATTTTCTACTTAAATACGTACCATCTTTGTAGCCAACATCTTGTGCTAGTTTATCTAATTTTGGCATTTCATATAAAAGTCTTTTTTGGGATGTACGTATCCTTATCAAGGAGAGATATTCACTAAACGTCTGACCCGTACACTGACGAAAAGTACGAGATAAATGCTCTGGGCTTACCTGTGCAAGCGAAGCCATCTCTTCTCGCGTCAAATCTTCCTTATAGTGAGTGTCAATATAGCTTACTACTTGATCAATCCAAGGACTAACCGAGTTATTTTTTTCCGTTAGTTCGTCATGCATTTCTGTCAAGAGTTCGTTGAACAATAGTTGTATGTAGAATGGTGCTCTACTAATTTGGTTATTCCAAGCATTTTTAAATTCTAATGCCAACCTTACTATTTTAGCTTTATTTAGAATAGGTTTACCACTCTGTAAGAACTGAGGTTTAGAACCGTCTGTAGTTATGCAACGATAACCTATCGAAATACCCTGAAGCGGAAAAGGCTTGCAAGAATTTAACTGATATTCTATTACCGTAGAGGAGTCACAAAGTAGTACACTTCCCCGAGAGACTACTTGTTGATTTTCATCTAGACGAAGTAAACCATTCCCTTCGAAAACGATTAGAATTTTGGGAAGTGGTTCTATTTCTTCAAAGTTGTTGTCCACAAGTTCATCTAGACTTTTTAAACTAATTGGTATATAAAATGTATGGGGATGTAATATCATATTATCTAAAATAGGGTTGATCATGATTTCACTCCTTCTAGCCTTGTTATAGATTATTTGGATTTATTAAAATACGAAAGAGATCACTATCTATATAATGTGGATAGTGATCTGATATCTTATAGGGGTTTTTAGCGTATGATTAATGTGAATCTATCCATTTTGAACATTTGTATAACACTTCTGCTTTACTCCCATCAAAATTTTACTGCTGTATCTTTATATGGGGAATTTTTCTATATCTTCTAAAAGGAATGGCTTTTGTTCTATATCCATAAAGCGGTCACCTAACTTCTTACTTTCCTATAGTTGTTGTCATCCAAACCAAATTTTTTATTCTTTTCTTTGAACCGAATATTATGTGAGGATACATACGCCACTTTCGGTGCATCTGGTTCAATATATAACTTTGCACTATTGAGGGCAAGTACTCCATCTGTAAATGCACCAGCAATTAACCTTACCTTGCTTTCATGGTCGATGAAATCTCCTGCACCATAAATACCAGGTATGTTAGTTTCTCGTTTGTTATTCACAACAGCTACATCATTTGTCATTTCCAAACCCCATTCAACTAATGGACCATAATCACATTTCAGACCATGATTAACGATGACTGCGTCCACTCTGATTTTCTCAACTTCCCCTGTCTCAATTTGAGAAATAGACACTTGGTTTATGGAATCCCCAGTCCCATGTAACTGGACTACTTCATATGGGGTACGCACATCTACTGAAGACTCTCTCATTTTAAGAACATTCTTCTCATGTCCACCAAATTCATCACGTCGGTGAACGACTATTACACTTGCTGCTATCCGTTCAAGTTCATTTGCCCAGTCTACTGCTGAGTTTCCCCCACCAGAGATCAATACGTGTTTGTCACGAAAAACCTCAAGTTCTTGTACTGTATAATGTAAGTTTGTAACTTCATAACGGTCTGCACCCTCGATTTCTAGCTTTTGCATAGTTAAAACGCCATAACCTACAGCTAAAATAACAGTCTTCGAATAATGCTTTTCTCCAGATGCTGTAGTCAAAATAAATGTTTCGTCCTCTAATCTTTCCAATCCCACTACCTGTTGATTTAATACAATATTTGCATCGAAAGTTTTTGCCTGTTCTTCAAGCTGAGAAATTAATTGTTCCCCTTTAATGGGGGTTACCCCACCAACATCCCAAATCATTTTTTCTGGATAAATGAGCATTCTTCCTCCTAGCTTTGGTCCACATTCAATAATTTTCGTTTTTAAATCACGCATTCCACTATAAAAAGCAGTATACATACCTGCTGGGCCACCACCAATAATGGTTACATCGTATAATTCTAATTCTTCCATTATGTTCTATTCCTCCAAACAACTTATCTATTTTTTCAATTAGGCCCCAAATTGAGCAAGGTGAAGTTTTCTATATGCCCCTTTTAAAGCTAATAACTCTTCATGATTTCCTTGCTCTACTATGCCATCCTCCGTCACGACTACAATGCGATCTGCATTTTTAATCGTTGCTAATCGATGCGCTATAACAAGGGTAGTACGTCCTTGTGATAATTTTGTTAGAGCCTGTTGAATTGCTACTTCCGTTTCAGTATCAAGCGCAGATGTTGCTTCATCTAAAATAAGAATGGATGGATTTTTAAGAAACATGCGAGCAATAGAAAGACGTTGTTTTTGACCACCTGACAGTTTGACGCCACGTTCTCCAATCAATGTGTCCATCCCTTCTGATTGAGAAAGAATAATGTTTTCTAACTGAGCTCTTCTTGCAGCTTCCCATATCTCTTCATCTGAAGCACTGAGTTTACCGTAAGCTATATTTTCTCGAATCGTTCCGTCAAAAAGGAATACATCCTGTTGTACAATTCCAATTTGGGAGCGAAGTGATTCAAGAGTCATTTGTCGAGTATCAATACCATCAATCATTAATGATCCGCTGTTAACATCATAAAAACGAGGTAAAAGACTACAAATAGTCGTTTTTCCTGCACCCGATGGTCCAACAAGGGCTACTGTTTCACCTGCACGGACCATTAAGTTAATGTTATCCAAAACATTTTCCTTGCCTTCATAACTAAACGAAACACCTTGGTACTCTATATTTCCTTTTAAATGTTGAACATTAATTGCACCCGGAGCATCTGCTACATCTGGTGCTGTCTCAAGCATTTCAATATAACGCTTAAAGCCCGCAATTCCTTTCGGGTACATTTCAATTACAGCATTGATTTGTTGAATAGGGCCTAAAAATACATTTGATAAGAGAACAAAAGC
The DNA here is from genome assembly GCF_050272495.1 of Solibacillus cecembensis. NCBI lineage: Bacteria > Bacillati > Bacillota > Bacilli > Caryophanales > Caryophanaceae > Solibacillus > Solibacillus cecembensis. The sequence continues at coordinate 107,783 of NZ_JBNNMF010000004.1, forward strand.
AATAAACTCTCCGTATGTCATTTGTTTATTTATAACGAACCAAGTCCCGCATAGTAAAACAAACAAAGTTACAACCTTCATAAGGATATAGCTAACGGATGAATTCCAAGCCATAATTCTATAAGCTACTAACTTTGACTTACGAAATCGATTATTATTTTCATTGAATTGAGCAATTTCATGTTCTTCATTCACAAATGCTTGAACAACTCGCATACCACTCACATTATTTTCTACACGTGCATTAAAATCAGCAATATCTGCAAAAAAACGATTAAATGCTACGGTCATCTTTTTACTGAAATATAGGGATAAACAAATAATTAGTGGAACAATAATAAATGTAAGAACGGCCAATTGCGGATTTATTGAAAACATTAAAGCAAATGCCCCTGTGAGCGTCATGATAGCGATAAACAAATCTTCAGGTCCATGGTGTGCAATTTCACCGATATCCATTAAATCATTTGTCATTCTTGAAACTAAATGCCCAGTCTTATTGTTATCAAAAAAGCGGAACGACAACTTCTGCACATGAGTAAATAGCTCTTTACGCATATCCGTTTCAATACTAATCCCAAGTTTATGTCCCCAATAAGTGACGATATAATGGAGTGCTGAGCTAATAATATATATTCCAAATAACGTAAGACATCCCCATAAAATCCATTTCCAATTTGAGCTAGGTAATAGATCATCCACTACACGATTAACTGCTAGTGGGAAAGCAAGCTCCAATACAGCAGCTATTATCGCGCAGGAAAAGTCTAGAATAAATAGCCCTTTATATGGCTGATAGTAAGAAAAGAATCGCTTTAACAATCTCAACCACACTCCTAAAAGTTTGTAGAAGTATTATTTTCTACATTCTGAAATCTTTCATTGAAAGATACCACTTACCTAATTAACAGAATTAACCCCCTATCGAAATTGATAATCATTCTCATTTATTTCAGTTTAACATATTACCCTATTTCAAATAAATGGACAAAATCCAGAGTTTCTTTGTACAAATTCAAGGATTTATTCTGATGGTATTAGTATGTAAATATACAAAAAAGAGACTTTATCTTACATCTATAAAGATTCAGATTCAGTCTCTTACTTAAGCATTCTATTTAAAACCATTTTGATTAACTTTTATTTCCACAATCTACTTTGCACCAAACAAACCGTCAACTTCACCAGTTTGAGCAATTACAGCAATAGGATCATATGATTGTGGTCTATGCTTCTTTAAACTTCTAATCCTTTATTCTTGATAATAAATATAGGAAATACGGTGCTCCTATAACTGCGACTACAATTCCTGCTGGTATTTCCGAAGGTTGCAAAATCCAACGACCAATAGTATCGGCAATAAGAACTAAAAGACCTCCCGTTAAAGCTGCAGTTGGTATTACATATTGATGTCTAGAACCAACTAATTGGCGAGCTAAATGCGGCCCAATAAGTCCGACAAAGCCAATGCCACCACTGATGGACACACTTGCTCCTGCTAATCCAACTGCTGCAGCAAGTAACACACGTCTCTCTTTTTCAATAGATGCCCCTAGTCCTGTAGCAGTTAAATCACCTAAATTTAATACATTTAATACACGTGCTTTTGAAAAAATAAATGGAATTAATACAACAATCCATGGTAACAAGGAAAAGACAAATTTCCAATTTGATCCCCAAATACTACCTGCTAACCAAGTCGCGACAAATTGATAATTATCTGGACTTAGACGAAGCGTTAAAACAATCATGGCAGAACTAATTCCTGCTGCAATCGCCACACCCGTCAGTATTAATCTCATAGGTGAAATTCCTTCATTACGTTTATAAGATAATGCATAAATGATTATCGCTGTTATGCCTGCACCTGTGAATGCCAATATCGGAAGTAAAAATACTGGTGCTGCGGTAGTTGATGAAAAAAAAGAGATGAAAAGCATAACAGCTAATCCCGCTCCAGCATTAATCCCTAGAATTCCAGGGTCTGCCAATGCATTCTGTGAAATTCCCTGTAAAACACATCCAGATACTGCAAGTCCCATACCAACTAATACTGCAATTATTATTCGCGGCAATCTAAATTCAAATAAAATAAGATGCTGCTTTTCAGTTCCAGATCCAAATAGTGTTTGGATGACTTCTAATGGTGATAATCTAATAAAGCCTGTATTCATGCTAATCATAAAAACTATGACAATGAGCAAACAAAGAATGCCGATAATAAAAAGATTTTTCCTCATTGACTTTCGCTGGCTATTTGTCATATACGTTTGTTCTTTCATAGTTCTTTGCCTCCCTTTCTTGCGAGATAAAGGAAGAATGGAACCCCGATTAATGCAATTAATGCGCCAATTGGTGTCTCATAAGGAGGATTAATCATTCTTGCAGCTAAATCCGCTAGTACAACTAACAAGCCTCCAAGGACAATCGAGCAAGGAATAATCCAGCGGTAATCATGACCTATTAAAAAACGAGTAAGATGAGGAACGATTAACCCTACAAAACCTACAGCTCCTACGACAGAAACAGCAGTACCAGCCAAAACTAAAACTATAATCATGCCAAACAATTTAATCGTTTTTGTCTTTTGACCGAGTCCAATAGCAACCTCTTCCCCAAGGCTCAATAAAGTAATAGATCGAGAGAGTATCACAGCACCTATCATGGCAACAATAATCCAAGGAGCCATAATTTGAAGATTAATCCACTTCGTCCCTGATACCCCACCTGCATACCAAAATGCTAAATCTTGCCCTATTTGAAAGTAAAGAGCGATCCCTTCACTAAGTGCACCTAACAAAGCGCTAACTGCTGCGCCAGCAAGTACAAGACGTATAGGTGTTAAACCGCCTCGTGACAGTGAACCTACACCGTATACAATGAGTACACCTAGACCAGCTCCTAAAAAGGAAAACATTATTAAGTACATATAAGGGAGTCCAGGAAAAAATGCAAAACACAGTGCCAGCATAAATGAAGCACCAGCATTTAAACCTAGTAGACCAGAGTCAGCTAATGGATTCCGAGTCATTCCTTGCATAAGTGCACCAGCTACCGCAAAACATGAACCGACCATTGCGGCACCTAGAACACGTGGCATACGTATATCTCGAATAATTTGATGTGATGTGATTTCCGGATTGAAATTAAACACAGCGGTCCAAACAGTAGCAAGCTTTATGTCAGCAGCACCGAGTGAAATGGATAGACCAATTGCAAAAAGTAAAGCAGTCATACCTCCAAACAATATAACTATAGCTATTAGTGGATGCGAATGTTTTTTTATTTCTTCTAATGTTTCTATTTCTGCAGATTCTTCTGCTGGCGTAGACATACTTTTCCTCCTTCATACCAAACTAAACTTAGTCTGGTATCCTACTTGTATTGATCTTTGATAAAAAAATCATTCATTCTTCTGATTTAATTGATAGGAAAGACATATTGGATTTTTACTAAAAGGACAAGTTGTCATTCTAGCATCGATATTAAATACACTTTGTAAATTTAGACAAGTCATGACTTCCTCTGGACTTCCTTCTTTTATCAATGTGCCATTCTTCATTGAGATCATATTGTGCGAGAATCGAGATGCGTGATTTAAGTCATGAAGCACCATTACAATTGTTCTGCCTTCCTCTTCATTTAACCGTTGTAAGAGTATCAAAACTTCCAGTTGGTGAGCCAAATCCAGATAGGTTGTCGGCTCATCAAGAATTAGTATTTCAGTTCCTTGCGCAAGTGCCATCGCAATCCAAACTCGCTGCCTTTGTCCACCCGATAATGCTTCAACAGAACGATCCTTAAACTCATTCAACCCAGTTACAAAAATTGCCCAATTAATATGTTCATAATCTTCTTTTTTTAATGTACCAAAGCCACTCTGATGCGGGAATCGACCATATGACACCAGTTCGAATACGGTTAAACCACCAGGTGCATTTGCGGATTGCGGTAAAATCGCCATACGTTTTGCAACTTCCTTCGTTTGTAACTGATGAATCGCTCGTCCATCAAGGTATACAGCACCACTTTGGGTTTTTAACACCCTAGAAATCGCTTTTAATAATGTTGATTTACCACATCCATTTGGCCCAATTATCGTCGTAATTTTCCCTTTCGGAATAGACACACTTAAATCCTCTACAATTAGTGAGTTTGCATAACCTACTGCCACATGATCAATAGTTAAAACTGTCATATTAAGTACTTCCTTCCTTTTACTTTGTCTATAATCTTTTAGTAATTTTTTTTAGCTGGCTTTCACCTTAATGTAAAATTGTCTATTCTTATAAGTAACATTTAGATATCAATCGTATTTTCTTGATACATATAAAGAGAATCAGAACTTTATTTAAACCTTCAAATGATAATGATTATCAATCCCATCTTTTAATACTAGATACTTTATTTGTAAATGTCAATATGAAGAATGACTAGAATTTAAATAGTAGAAAATTTTTTATTGAATACTTGGTGGATTGTGTGGTGTGGGAATGATCTGCACCTGGCGCAAAAATAATTTAGAAAATTACCTAAAAATTCAAATACTGAGTAAAATTTAATGTACTGTGTTATCTAACCATTCTAGAAAGAAATTTCATCCAGTTAAGTAAAAGGTAGTTTAAATGGATATGAATGATACTTTAAAACAAGACATCAATGAAGAATATAAAAAGCATAACTTAGATAGGCATTTAATCGTAGCTATCGGCGGGTTAGGTGGTGCAGGAAAAACTACGCTTGTTTATCAATTTAAAACGTTTCTTCCTCAATGTTTGTTAAACAACGAAGCAACAGAAAAATGAAAAAGCGTCTTCTCTACAAACTACTGTGTAGAAAAGACGCTCGAATACATCCCTTTATTCACTTAGTAACTTTCTAGTTTTCAGCACTTTGCTCCTCGGAGACAATTGCTCTGACAACTTTTTCTTCTGATTCATTCGAATATATATATTATTCGATACGAGAGAGAAAAGGATAAAAATGATTCCAATAATCTCATAGGAAGTTACTTGATTACCTTGAACAATTGAAATAACAAGTGTTGTTACCGGAACAAAGTTAATAAACAAAAGTCCGTTCAATGGAGTTAGAATACTGACCCCTATGTTCCACCCTACTAATGCAATAACACCTGGGAAAATAATCATAAATAATAAATGTGGACTTACAATTTTAATCGTTTCAACTGTTGGTGGAGTAACATATCCCATAAGCGTTAATGTAAACACAATTACAACTGCAGTCAAAGTTCCCATTAAACAACTTAATGTGGAATAGCGGAGCGCAGACCACCCTCTAAACTGATTTCCTCCCATTGTGTATATTACCCATCCAATAACCGCGATTAAGATAAGGAAAGATGGTATAATATCATCCGTTGCAGAAAGAAACGATACTAAATTACCTTTTGTAATAACAAGCATTGCGCCGATAAATGCTACTAAAACACATAACAGGGTAAATGTATAAGGGCGGCGTCTATGTAAAACCCATACAATAACAATGGAGATCATCGGCATTAAAGATTCCATAATAGATGCAACCATTACGCCTGGCTCACCTAATAAATCTTCTCCCCAGAAAATGAGTAAATTATAAACAGTAAATGCCATTGTACCGAAAAACCAAAGCGATGCTGCTTTTCCTTCTAATTGAAAAGCCTCTTTCCCTTCCTTCCAATAGAGAATTACAACTAAGATAACCGTCACTGCTCCATAACGGAAAATAGTAAAGTAGAATGGATCAATATATTGAAAAGCATGATGAGCAATAGGAAACATCGCTCCCCATGACACACTTGCAATAAAACATAAAATAACACCTAATAAAACATTATTTTTCATAACATACCAATCTCCTTCACAATATTGCCTTATTCATTAAACTCCATAATCACCCATCATGTAAAATGAACAAAAATGATGTTTGTTATCATTTTTAGTGATACCATTAAGAAAATGAATGATGAGGTAAAATAATGGAATTAAAAGATTTAGAGATTTTCCAAAAGGTCGCTGAAAAAGGTACCGTTACAGAAGCAGCAAAAGAGTTAAGTTATGTGCAGTCAAATATTACATCGAGGATCCAAAAGCTTGAAACGGAGCTAAATACGCCATTGTTCAACCGACATAATCGAGGAATGAGTTTAACACCAGAAGGAAAAAAACTATTAGCATATTGCGAAAAGATATTATCATTAACAAACGAAATGGTAAAAGTTGTGCAAAGTAGAGAAGAACCTTCTGGTAAATTAGAAATAGGCACAGTTGAAACTGTCATTAAACTACCGACAATTCTATCAACGTACACTAAAAAATATAAGCATGTGGATTTGTCGCTATTCTCTGGAGTGACTGAAAAGCTGCAAGAAGATGTATTAAATCATCAGATTGATGGAGCTTTTGTGACTGAGATAGCCCCTCACCCAGATCTTGTGTACCATAATGTTTTTCAAGAAGAGCTTGTATTAATATCAGATGTAAACACAACATCCATCGAACAATTAATACATGAGCCATTCTTATGTTTTAGTAAGGGGTGTGGTTACCGCGCAAGACTTGAAGCCTGGTATAAAGATCAACATATTATCCCTCAAAAAGTAATGGAGTTTGGCACTTTAGAAACGATATTAAGCAGTGTTGTCGTCGGTCTTGGTATCACATTTGTTCCAAAATCAACCGTTTTACATTTGGAAAAAAAGGGACTCATTCTCTGCCATTCTCTTCCTGAAAAATATAGCAAAATCAACACAGTTTTCGTGAGAAGATCCAATTCATACCTTACCTCAACAATCGAAAAATTTATCGAAACAATTGAATTGAGTAAAAGTGAAACGTCTGAACTTCAGTCTTTTTAACAATTGTAAGCGGTCAAATACACATAACACCGTCCATAAAAATCTGAACGGTGTTGATGTTATTTCCTCTGAACTACTTCCCCGATATTTAATACATAACAGAAGTGCAGCATTTAAAAGAGCATGTAAGGTTCGAGCAAATTGTACCTATTAAAAAAGAAGTAGCAAAAGCAATCGTTCCACCAAAACAGCCCGTCCAAAAAGAAACATCTATAGTCCAAGAAAATATCGCTCCCCAAAAAGAAAAACGCTCACTTGAAGATTCGTCTATACGGGCATTGCCAAGAATTTTATTGGCGATTTAGAAAAAGGATTAAGGAAATATCAAAATAAATATTGGTTAGCAGTGGATTATTATATTAAAGAGCTGAATCCTTTAAAATTCGCTCATCGTATTCACCGTTTATAATAATTGGCCAGTCACATTAATAGCCTACCCCAGTACATCACTTTAGGACTTGTGCATATTATCATCAATACACACAAGTCCTTTCATTTTTGCTATCTCTCTACTGCTTTGTTCGCGGACCAGGCAACTTGAATGGTTTACCTATACTTCATTATTGTTATAAGACGCCTGCACCGATTGCAAAAAAAATTACTCAATAACAGTCGTTGGTGTCGCCTCTTTCACAATGATTAAACCGTCGTATGCTTCATTCGGTATCATTTCAATCGTATAAAACATCTTCGCGAACTTATACCACGAACGAAAATCATCGCCTATATTCCCCATTTTTTGTTCAGTAGAAAGAATCGTTGCTAACTCTTTTGATGTGCTAGCTTGCTCAAAATCTACATAAAAAACATTTTCCTCTACACCACTAAAGGCATCTACTAAATCGTTATGATGCTCCAATGTATAGTTTTTTCGTTCACCCGAGCTGCCATTTAGTGCTTGGAATGTATTATCAATAAAATCTGTACCAATCGAAAAATATGCCTCGCCGTAAATTTCCTCTAAATAATCACCCATTGCTTTATAACCTGCTAATGACGCCGATGTTTTTTCGATATGCCCATTATGTGCAGAAATCAGTACTTTATCATGCCCGCGCGCCGCTTCAAAATCCACAATCCATTGCAGATTTTCTGCTAAATATTGGTCTCGCAAATGGGCATAATTGCTATCATTTAAAAATAACTGCGTACGTTGCTTCATAATTTGTGCGTATTGTAATGCCAATGCAAAGGACTCTTCCGAAGAACTTGATCTATATACTGGGCTATTTAACTGTAAATCTGAAATAATCGTGTCCATCGTTGCATCCAGTTCTTGCAGTTGGCTATTTGTTAATTCACGCATCGTCTCATTAGAAACATGCTCCAACTGTTTTACATAACCTTTTGCCGCATCCCCGTTCACTTTTTCATAATAATCTAGCAATCCTATTTTACTGTAATCATAGCGTTGCATGTCATTGCCGTAAAAATAAACTTGCTCATTCTCATCTACCGTCCTGTTGTAATCATGCATCCATTGCACGAGCGCTATCATCTGCTCCGTTTGGTAAATTTTATAGTCAAGGGCATTAACAGCCTCTTCAGCAGTACCATTGCCCGTTAATATAAACTGATTAATTTGCTGTGCACCACCGAAATCGCCTTCTAAAACAAAGACACGAACATCTTCATTCTCAACTAAAGCTTGAAATAAATCCTTTTTCAATTCATGAAATTCAATATTCCCATGTGTCGCTTCTCCAAAACCGATGACTTTCACATCATTTGGAATATCAATAGTTTCTACCGTTGATGTATATTGTGCTACATTTTCTACTGCCTCTCCAGTACCACACCCTGCTAAGAAAACAGAAAGAGCTATGGATGCAGTTACAAACCAACTTTTTTTCAACGCAAACATTCCTCCTAAGCAAGTTATACTGCTTTTCTCTGAAAGTACAAATAACCTCCAATGAAAAACAATAGAAAACTACCACCTACAACCGCAATTAATTGAACCCATGGCACAAAAAATACATCTCCTGTGCTTCCACCGATATTCATCATGAAGAAAGGTTGCACCCACGGATAATAAGGGCCAAATTGTTCAGAATTTGCAACGATTATCGCTGGCAAGGTAAAAATGACGTTCACTGCAAAAGGAGCAGCAAAACTTTTAAACATCACAGACATCCACAATTGCAATGCAACTAAGGGAAAAGTAGCTACCCATCCTCCAAAAATACTCTTCCAAACGATTTCCATTGGGAATGGATCTGTATAACCTTTTATCATTCCTACCGCATAGATTGAACTTAAATATAATAATTGCATCGCCATAATTAGCAGCATGATTAATACAAATTTTGCTACAAATACTCTTCCCCTCGTGACAGGCAATGCTAACAGCTGTTTCCAGCCACCCGCTTGGTGCTCATATCTACAAATAACACTTGCAAAAATCCCTGAAATAAGTGGCAGAAACAATAATGCATATGTTAAATTCATCGAAACTAACGCGAAATACCATTTATTCACATCATAATCATCCTCAAAACTGATCGCTAACCCTATAAACAGTCCAATCATCGGTCCTGTAAAAATAAGCGGAATCATTTTTGATTTCCATAATTTATACCATTCAGAGTGAAGTATCGCGCGCATTATTTCACATCCCTTCTCGTGAAATCGATCATTCCAACGATATATAATAGAACCCCTACACCTAGACCTAGTGCCACATTGATGATTGGTTCATTCCATTCATTCATTAAAGATGGCCACTTCCAAATCATCCAATCTGGCAAATTATACGCTGAAAAGGCAAAGATCACACCGAAGACCCCAGTAGTAATTGGGATCGCTTGATTTTGACTAACTGTCGCAATCCACAGCTGCAATGCCAATACAGGCAATGACGCTAAAAACGGATAATAACTGGATTTAACTATCTCCGTATAAGGAATAGCCGCTCCCAAATCTAAATACACTCCGTAAGCAAGTGATAAAACCAACAAAAGCGAAGAAGATACAAATAATAATAGAGCGAGTACGGTAAACTTGGATAAATACACTTTCATTTTCGATACCGGTAAAGCTATTAACTGCTTCCATGCATTTGTTTCACTTTCAATGCTCGCCATGAAAGATGTTAAGATCGCAATCCCTAAAATAAGTGCAAGTGGGGTAAACGCATGTACATTTCCTAAATAATAGCCCCAATCATCGTCACTTTGCTGTAACAAATAGTCTTTTCTTATTCCGTAATTGACCGTTTGTAGCGCCACTACCCCAATAGGGCCTAAAGCGGTTAAAAACCATAATCCTTTACGTTTAATTTTTAAGAAGTCCGACGACAAAAGTTTACCCATCATATCGCCTGCACTCCCGCCGTCATTTGAAGGAATATATCCTCCAATGATTGTTTTTCTTCTTCTACGCGATAAACCGAAAAATCCTCTTGCACAAGAATCTGAACAATTTGCGCTACTTTTTCATCAGAGCATTCATCGAGTACAATTTGCCCCTCTTTGCATTCCGCTTTAATCCCATGTGCCACTAACAACCGCCACGCTTGCTCACTTTTATTCACCTTAAATAATACTTTTGGCTGTGCATGCATTCGCATTGCTTCAATTGAATCTTGAAAAATCATTTTCCCTTTCGAAACAATGCCAACTGTTGTCGCCATTTGATCAATTTCAGACAATAAATGACTTGAAATCATGACCGTCATCCCATATTCAGATGGAAGTCTTTTAATTAGATTTCGAATTTCAATAATGCCAGATGGATCAAGCCCATTTGTTGGTTCATCTAAAATTAATAATTCTGGATTGTGTAATAGTGAAGCGGCAATACCTAGACGCTGCTTCATACCAAGCGAAAATCCTTTCACTTTTTTATTAGCTGCCTCTGTTAAACGAACAATTGCTAACACTTCATCAATGCGCGCTTTTGGAACACCTAAAATTTTTCGTAATGCTTCTAAATTTTCATACGCTGTTAAATGCGGATAATAGGATGGATTTTCAACTAATGAACCAATTTTCGATAATATTTCGATGCGTTCCTTTGTTATATCCTTTTGAAAGATTTTTATCTTGCCAGCTGTCGGTTTCATCAACCCTAAAAGCATACGAATAGTCGTTGTTTTCCCTGCGCCATTTGGGCCTAAAAATCCGTATATTTCCCCTTTACGAATTTTTAAATCTAACCTTGATACTGCCTGCTCTTTACCAAATGATTTTGATAAGTTTTCTGTTTGTACGATATATTCCATTTCCCTCACCTCTTTATTTAGCATAAACAACCAAGTTTAAAAGCAGGTACGAACGAAGTTTAAATTTTGTTTAAAAAAAGAAGCTACCCGAAAATTTATTCGGATAGCTTCTTACGTCTTATTATTTTAATCATTGTGCCAGATTCACTTGATATGATATCCCAATCTAGCTCCATCCCTTTCACCATAATATCCACAATCGATAAACCAATGCCTGCACCTTTTGCATTGGATTCATTGTTCATTCCTTTTCCACAATCTGAAATAACGAAAGCATCATAGTGCTCTGTCGATTCTGTTTTAAAGCCAATATATTGCCCACTGCTCGCATGGCGTAATACATTTTGAAAGAAATTATCAAATATACGACCTAACCAAAGTGTATCAACTCGCCAATTATTATCCTCAAATGAATCGAATGCTACATCTATTTCAAAGCCTTCCTTTTCAAAAACAGAATACCACGTCGTCATATGCTCCCGTGCAAATCGAATAACATTGATTTCTTTTGGTTCAAATTTATATTTACTCGCCATCAATAACGTATAAGACATTAAATTTTCCATTAATCCATCAATATTAACAATTGACGTTTCCAAAGCTTTCACAGCGTATTTGCCTTCATCGGATAATTCTTCTTTACTAATGGAATAAGTTTGCGCCCGTACTTTCGTCAAAGGCGTACGTAAATCATGAGATAGATTAGCAATTAGTTCCCTCCGCAATTGTTCCTCTTTTTGCTCACGATTTTTACTTTCCCTAAGCTCACACACCATGCGATTAAAGCTATGCTCGAGTTGACCAATCTCGTCCTTCTTTTTCACATGAATCTCTATAGGTAACCCGTCTACATCACGTATTTCCATCGCATCCTGTAACATTAATAATCGTTTTCGAATCCCTCTAAAAAATAAAAAGGATACACTGATAAAAAATATAATAATCGCAATAACTCCGAAAAATAAAATGGGCCCATAATGGTTATATACATTTTTAAGTGGTGGATTAAAAAGCGATTTTGGCATTTCTAAAACAATAAAGCCATTTGCCTCTTCTTCTCCTAGAAATGCAATAACTGTATAAGGATCTCCTCCATATCGTGATTTAATATACTTTGTGGTATATGCAGGTGTCCATTGTGCCGGAAGCTGCTCCTGCACATTTACTTCTGTTAGTAATATCCCCTGCTCACTTATCCAAAACATAGATGCTTCAGGATATTGTTGTTCCCAGCTTTCAAAATGCCGAGAGATTACTTCAAGCTCATAATTTATTATTTCATTTGCTTCAGCATGCCATCTTTCTTCAATGTCACTTTCAAGGATAACTTCACCCAAACCTGCTTTATCTTCATTTTTTGCTATTCCCATCACAAAAAAACCAATAATAAAATATGCTAATTGAAAAATTGACATGGCTAATACAATAATAAACATATACTTCGCTAATAGTGAGCGGAAAAATTTCATAGTTTCACCCGATATCCGATGCCGCGAATGGTTTCAATAATAAGCGGCTTCGCTGGATTTAATTCTATTTTTTCTCTTAAATGGCGAATGTGGACCATTAATGTTTTATCCCCTTCTATATAAGCCTCTTCCCAAACCCCTTCATATAGCTGTTCTTTTGTAAGGATTTGATTTAAATGACGAATAAAATATTGAAACAAATAAAACTGCTTGCTCGTTAATTGAATTTCTTCATTAGAGTTACTGTCCATTATTCGCATCTCTTTTGTATGTATTTTTAAATGTTGCAACTCAATTACATCATCATTTTTTTGATATCTCCTAAGTAATACTTCGACACGTGCTACTAGTTCATCCGGATGGAAAGGTTTTGTTAAGTAATCATCCGCGAAATTTAGCCCCTCAATTTTATCCTCCACAGCTGTGCGTGCAGAAAGCATTAAAATCGGTAATTCTTTATTTTCTCTCTTTATTCTTTTCCCAATAGAAAAGCCATCTAAACCAGGTAACATCACATCCAAAATAACCACATCGGCAGATCCTATGTAGTGTTCAATACCTTCACCAGATTCTAGCCAACTTACCTCAAATCCTCTTCCCGTTAATTCCTTCGTAACCCATTGCCCAATTTCTTTTTCATCCTCTATGTATAAAATACGAAACAACTGCTATCAACTCCCACTCTCAATCCAATTAGAAATACCCATTTTGAATTATTATACATTTAAGTAAAAAAGCACTCAATCTATAATCCTTTCTTTTAATATTTATTTAGGCAGTCATGTTTATAGAGAATCAAAAAAGCTACATTAAAAGCCCAAAAATTTGAGCTATGGCGTAACTTATTTATTTTTAAAATAACCTATATTGGCTACAAAGATTGACTTATCAAAAAAAAGCGTTAAAAATTACTGCGGGCTGAAGAGGAGTCTATGGGAAAGTTGATATAACATTAATGGATACGAATCGAGCGAAAGTGGCGATTATTAACCTTGCACAAGGTGCACACACAATACTTTTTTAGGACTCACTACCCAATGTTTTGAGCACCCTCGCTCATTATTCATATAGATTGCATTTAAAACTTGTTCCGTATATGATGGGCATATTCTATAGTAAAGGACTCGATTTGAATGAAGGAAATTTTACTTATACTATTACTTCAGCTAATATATGTACCTTTATTTACACTTCGTACGATTTTTCTAGTAAAGAATATTACTGTGCTCGCATCGTTGATTGGCATTGTGGAGATGTTGATTTATGTATTTGGTCTGTCCCTTGTGTTTAGTGGAGATCAAGGTTTCCTTGCGATGGTCGTTTACGCTGTCGGCTTTGGTATCGGGATTATTATCGGAACACGTATTGAGCAAAAGCTCGCGATTGGCTATATTTACGTAACGATTAATACACAAAATCGCAATGAAGAATTGATCAAAATGATTCGTGAGGAAGGGTTTGCGCTCACTACATACGTAGGCGAAGGGCGTGACAGTCAGCGTTATAAATACGAAATTTTAACAAAGCGTAATCGCGAAAAGGAATTGTTTATGCTCGTGCAACATTATGAGCCGACTGCGTTTATTATTTCCTATGAGCCAAAGTCGTTCAAAGGCGGATTTTTAGTCAAACGAATGAAGCAACATAACAAACATAAATAGCTAGAACTTACTAAACTTAGTGCCATGTCTGCCATTGCACTAAGTTTTTTTTGAAATTGAGGTGCTGTGTGTCCTGCACAGGGTACTAATACAATTAGTGAAATAAATTGTAATATTGTCGATATAAAATTGTAGAAAAAAGTATTATAGACTAACAATATAAATGTTAGATACCAGATACCATGACTAAAAAAATAGTGAAAATATTCTCAGTGTTTTAACTAGGCTTTTTCTACATGTTTTTTTTTGAAAAATAAGAAGGGAATGGGATAATGAATAGTAGGTTAAATAAAATATCAGTAAAACTTTTACTTTCAATTCTACTTATGGCAGTAGTGATTAGTACTACGATAGGAACGGTAAATTATAATTTTGCTAAGAAACAACTTATTGAAAGTGGAAAACTAGATTTGCAGCATTTAACAAATACATCAATAGCTACTTTAGAAACGCTGAACCAAGCTGTAGAAGAAGGCACGTTATCTGAAGATGAGGCAAAAAATCAAGCGCGGGAAATATTAAATGGACCAAAAGTAGACAACGGAAAGTTAATCTATGATTATAAACAATCACCATTTGTCTATAAAGAGAATGGTTATCTTTTTGGAGTAGACTCTTCACTTGATGTTGTATTAAATCCAGTCATTCCATTGGGAACTGATAAAACGTCAGAACAAGGAAAAGTAGTGCGGGAAAATTTAATACAAGCGGCTAAAGCTACAGATGAGGAAAAGCATTTTTATACATATGAATGGAAAAATGCTGGCGAGGATAAACCCCGAGAAAAAATTGCCTATATGACGTATTTTGAACCGTGGGATTGGAGTGTAGGAATCGGTGCTTACACAGACGAGTTTTATGAATCACTAAAGATGATGAAATGGGTAACGATCCTACTTTGTCTTGGTATAACTCTAATCAGCATGCTAGTCTTTTATTTTGCTATTCGAAATAAATTAAGCATATTAAATCAACTTTATATTGCTTCATCTCAAATAGCGAATGGTCATTTAAACATAGATACACTTCCAGAGTCAGCGGATGAACTAGGTCATTTGGGTGCTGCTTTTAATAAAATGACAGTGGAACTTCGATTGATGGTGCAGCATTTACAGGAATTAAGTATGAATCTAGTAGATTCTGCTAATCAACTATCGGCGATATCAGAGGAAACTGCCGCTGGTAGCGAAGAAGTAAGTCGAGCGCTGATCGAAATAACAAGAGGGACGGTAGCCCAAGCTTCTGAAACTGAGGAGACAAGTGATAATATAGGTTTACTTACACAATCAATTGAAAATATGAATGAACAGTACTGGAAATTAAAAGAAGTGACTGCAACTTCTGAACAGGCTGCGGAAAATGGTCGTAAAATGGTTACAATTTTAAAGAAATCCAATGATGAAATGTTACTTTCATCGGAAGAAATTAGTCAAGATATTACGAGCCTTCATCAAAAAATACATGGTATCGGAAAAATTACAGAAACGATTAATGGTATATCCGAGCAAACGAACTTATTAGCTCTAAATGCTAGTATTGAAGCGGCTAGAGCAGGAGAGCATGGAAAAGGATTTGCTGTCGTAGCACAAGAAGTTAGAAAATTGGCAGAGGAATCGAATAAACAAACCATTAAGATTCAGGAAATGATTACAGCAATAGAGCAGGATGCAGAAAAAACAGTGAATGCTATGAGTAAAACGCGAGGCTTATCTGACAGATTAAATACCGTAGTTGGAGACACGGAAGCAGAGTTTAATCAGATTGGTTCAAAAGTATTTGACGCTGCTCGTGCAATTGAAAATATGAATGCGGAAATAGATCACATTAAAGGAAGTAGTGATGGCATTCATTCGGCCATTCAAAATATTTCGACAGTATCTCAAAGCGCTGCCGCTGCATCAGAAGAAATTACCGCTTCGGTTGATGAACAAACAATAGCGATTGCTAATAGTACAGAACTAGCGGTAAAACTGAATGAAGTGAGTGAAGAGTTAAACAGGACGATTCAGAAATACAAGCTCTAATAGAACACAGAATAGCTGCCCATAATTCTAAAATCGAATAGTTTATAAGAAAACGGTGAGACGCAATAGTAATTTAGCTCCTCACCTTTTCTGTTAAATCCTATACATACCAACTATGGTGTGTCATGCAACGGGTGCAAATACAATAAAGCTATTTTTGGTTGATTTGGACGAATTTATTTTGCTTGAAGATAGTGATAATATAGAACAAAGGTGAACTAAATTTGAGAACTCAACAGAAAAATCTATTATTGAATTGTTACAAGAAATAAAGCAAGAGCAGCAAAAGTTGAACAAAGAGTTATTTATTGAATTTGTCGTCTAGAGAAATCAAGACTAAGAATCTAAATAATCCTCATAAATATGTAAACAATGGTCTCTCATCTTTGAAGACTTCTGCTGGGCACTGGGTAACATACTAGGAGCTATTTTTGAATGCTTCTTTCAATAGAAGAGGTTCTATTGTTCATTCGCTATATAAAAGGAGATACATATTGATGGAAAACTTAAAAGATTGGAAAACCGGTGCGGATGGGCAAAATTTTGTCGCCTCCTTTAGCGGTGGGAAAGATAGTACACTCGCTTTATACGAAGCCATGAAAACCGGGCAAGCAGTAGGTTTAATAATCGTACTGGAGGAGGATGGGACACGCTCTCGCTCACATGGTATGACCGTCGACTTTATAAAAGCACAAGCCGAGTCTATTGGCTTACCGATTCATTTAGCGGCAGCAAGCTGGGAAAACTATGAAGAAACATTTATTGACATGCTACATAAAATGAAAAGTTTGGGAGCAGACGCACTTGTTACAGGTGATCTTGATATGCCTGAACACGGCTGCTGGCATGAAAAAGTCGCAAACACCGCAAATTTAAAACTCGGAATGCCTTTATGGGAAGCAGATCATACAGAAGTTGTCGAGCGCTTCATTCATTTAGGTTTTAAAACGATCATAACTACTGTTAATTTAACACTAGGTATGCGAGAAGATGATTTAGGGAAAGTATTAACATATGAGTATGTGCAAGAGCTAAAATCGCGAGGTATCGATCCTTGTGGAGAAGGTGGCGAGTTCCATACAACCGTAATTGATGGGCCCATTTTTAAACAGCCCATTTCTTTTCAACCGTGCAATATTATTCGAAAAGACAACTATGCGTTTTTACCACTCCAATTAATTTGAACATTGGTTTGAGTAAAAGCTCTTTGCATGAATCAAACAGTAGATGGCGTTATTCAATCCCATTGCATGCTATTTTGAAGTAATATCAACTATAGGAAAAATAAATTACAAACGGTGGTGTCAAAAATGAAAAAAGTTACACTTGATATTTTTATTATGATGATCGGGGCATTCCTCTTTGCACTTGCGATCAACTTATTCGTTATTCCAAACGATTTAGGTGAAGGCGGTGTAACAGGTATAACGATTATTCTTTATTATGTATTGGAATGGTCCCCTAGTATTGTCAGCTTGGTAATCAATGCCGTCCTCATCATTTTCGGCTATCGATTTCTCAATAGGCAAACGACCATTTATACAATTATTGCTGTAATATTCCTTTCTATTTTCTTACATTTAACAGAATCTTGGTCCATTCAATCTGATGAAATTATGATTAATGCTATTTTTGGTGGCGTTTTTGTAGGTGTTGGGATTGGTTTAATTATCCGCGTAGGTGGTACAACTGCTGGCACGACCATTTTAGCAAGAATCGCGAATAAATTCCTTGGCTGGAATATTAGCTATGCGCTACTCTTTTTCGATTTAATCGTCGCCTTTTCATCGTATTTCATTATCGGCGCAGAAGCACTTATGCTGACGATTATGATGCTTTACATTGGAACAAAGGTGATGGAATTCGTGATTGAAGGAGTAAACCCACAAAAAGCGGTGACCATCATTACAAACAATCCAAATGCCATCGCAGATCAAGTAAGCTCTAAAATGAATCGTGGTGTCACTGTTCTATCTGGGCACGGCTATTATACGAAGGAACAAAAAGAAATTCTCTATATCGTGATTAACAAACAAGAAGTCATGAAACTAAAAAATATCGTAAAAGCGGTAGATGCGGATGCCTTTGTTGCCATCCATGATGTACGCGATGTGTTTGGTAAGGGCTTTATTGAGCTGTCGAAGTCTTAGTAAGAAAAGCAAATTTAAAACGAATTAAGCCGCGCAATTTTATTGATTGCGCGGTTTTTATAATTGCTCTAACCAGCTAACTAATATCGCTAGTGTTGTTTCATCTTTAAAAAATGAACGACCTTGCGCAGGTATATGTGGAAATTCACTTAAATGGGATAACCACTCTTCTCTTAAAAACTCATCATCGGTTAGTAGATGTTGTGTTTGTTGCATAGGTATTCCCCCTATTTCATTCTTTTGTAGCTATTATTACGATATTTTTACTGCACGCATACATTAGCGTCAAAAGGAAAAATCCGAAACAAAGCTTATTCATGAAAACGGATATCCAATATACCTGCCCTTACACAATTGCAGCAACCATTAACCGAGTCGTAAATGAATTACGAAAAAAGGGATGTTATTGGGATGGTTGGATACGGTCGAAATACATAATGGCACAAGAAGGTAGTATCAAGGATTGCCATTTTCTATGTTTCTTGAGGAGCTACTGTAATTATCCTATCCATATTAGTGCTTAATCTGTTCAAAAAGCGACCTTTTTCAATGAAAATAAGCTATTTTTTTAAGCGAAAAATAGACATAAGCACAGCGAGATTAAAATCAAAATATTTTATTCAGCGCGAGAAAAGCCCGTCCTTACAAGCATTAAGCTAATATTAAAAGCATGTGTAAAAAATTTGAGTCGAACATTTTTTTGCGTGTATTCATGATTTGGCGAATTTACTATACTACATATTAAAAAATAAGTGCTAAAAGGAGTAAAAGAGGCCATTTGACACTTATTTAAAATTAAGTAGTATGTCGATTTGGATGAATCGTAGAAAGTTGATTTGAGAAATGTGTAAACTTTTTTTGCATCGTTGTTAAATCAGGGGTTAGAGAAAAATAAACAAAACATTTTTAATAGCTGAAGCAATTTTTTGTGTATATTAAAACAAAGAATCAGTTGAAATATGATGTTTTTCGATTGCTTTTCAGCATGAATTATATTGGGAAATATCACGCTATTATATAATTATTGGATTTTCACTTGTTTTTTGCTATGAATATTCTAACTAAATTAATCTGTTTTTAGGGATATTTTGATATAAATAGTGCTTTTCCACCTATAAAACGTGGCATACCTATATAGAAAGTTGTTATATTCATTTTAAATCCAATCAAATTATTTACATGATCAATCCGTATTTTCACCTTAGTAAGTAAACTAACATAAATTTTCGGAACAAAATATTTCTTACCAACACACCAAGGCCGAGCATGTACAGGCTTTGAGTCACTTGGACAGCCCAAACATTCATATCGAATATGCCCCATATCTTTCATGCCACATCGCAAAGCTTTTTGAACTGTCTCTAAAATATCTTGGCGGTACTGTGCAGGAAAAGCCTCTTCGTTCATTCACCAAAAACCATCAAAGTGATCTTTTAATATTCGTTTCATAATTCCTCTATGATCGAATTGCATTTTCCACACCCCCATAACATTATTTTACATAAAAGTTATCCACAATGCCAAAATCTATAGTTTCCTTAACAATGAAAAAAACCGAATCCTAAATAAGATTCAGTCTTTTCATTACTCCAGATCACAATGCATGGCTTGTTTAGCTTCTTGCCATGGGACACTATAGCCTTTCCCTTTTGCTAAAAAAACACTTGAGGATGTATAAATGGGATCCGCGTTTTTGTTATAACCGATTTGTTCGATTACTTGTTCTTCATTATGGCAAAAATCATAGCCGTCAAACTGCATAGAAAGTGCGCCTTTACCGTTCGTATAAGCGGCAAAATGAGTGCTATAATCCATAAAGGTTGCAACTGGTGCACGTCCGGTAATGATTACCGTTTGTTCGGTTAAAATCGGTGCTTCAAATGTGCCATTCGCTTTTTGAATATCACTCATCATACGGCCAATATGATCATTCGTTGCCTTCATTTTAAAACGGTAATATGGCTCAAGCAATCGATTTTCTACTTGTTCAAGCCCTTGCCGTAATGCGCGCCATGTTGCTTCTCGGAAATCCCCTCCAGCTGTATACTGATTATGAGCTCGCCCCGTTAATAGCGTCACTTCGATATCCGTTACCGGAAAACCAGTTAACAGTCCGTGATGTTCCTGCTCAAATAAATGCTGCTCGATTACCCGTTGATGTCCTACCGATAAATGATCGGCATGACAAACATTCATAAACGTGATTCCTTGTCCGCGCGGATTTGGCGTAAGTTGTAAATGCACCTCAGCATAATGTTTTAAAGGTTCAAAATGACCATAACCTACTGTTTTTTCGCAAATCGTTTCTTTATAAAGGATTTGCGGCCTTCCAAATAAAACATTCATATCAAAACGTTCCTTAAGCACTTCTGTTAATACTTCTAATTGAATTACACCCATTACATGAACAGATATTTCTTGAAATTGTTCGCTCCAAACTACATGTAAGCTTGGCTCCTCGGCTTCGAGCTCACGAAAGACTCGAGTTACTTCTTTCATATGTAATGGTCCATTATAAAGTACTTTTGCATGAAGTGTTGGGATCATCTCAAACGTAGTTGATTGTTGTTCACTGCCAATGACATCACCAATTTCCGGTGTGGATAAGCCTTTCACTGCAAAAATATCCCCTGCATTTACTTGTTGAACGGTCACAAAATGACTTCCATTATAGAGGCGGATTTCTGTAATCTTTTCGACCACTTCTCCAAATGTAAATTCATCGCGCACCTTCATTGTTCCTGACAGAGCCTTTAAAAATGTAAGACGTTGCTGCCCGTCATGTCGGATTTTAAATACTTTCCCTTGAAAATCTGATGTCGAATCATAATTGCTAAAGGTAAATTGATCTAGCCATTGGAAAAATTCAATAACCCCTTCGTCTTTTAATGCGGAACCGGCCATGCAAATTACCGCTTGTTGCTTTTCAATGAGCTTTCTCAGCGCTTGTATACACTCTGTATCTTCTAATTGATCCGCAAAGTAAAGCTCCATTAGTGCTTCATCTCTTTCAGCAACCCATTCTTTTACAGTTGTATCAATTTTATGATTGAATAGCAGTGCATTTTGAGTCAAATCACGTGTTATCGCTTCCATCACTGGATGTAAATTCGCACCTTCACGATCTGTTTTATTAATAAAGATAAATGTAGGAATCTGATGCTTTTTTAATAGTTGCCACACGGTTTCCGTATGTCCCTCAATGCCATCGACTGCACTTACAATTAAAATGGCTGCATCCATTACTTGAACAGCACGCTCCATTTCCGGTGCAAAATCGACGTGACCCGGTGTATCAATTAGTGTATACATGGTGTTATTGAATTCAAATCTACCTTGTTCAGCAAAAATAGTAATGCCGCGCTGCCGCTCAATCGTATGATTGTCTAAATAAGCGTCTTGATGGTCCACTCGACCGCGTTTTTTTATCGCAGCTGTGTGATAGAGCAATTGCTCACAAAAAGTTGTTTTCCCAGCATCAACATGCGCTAAAACTCCAATCGTTTTATACAAAAAAACACCACTTTCAATACGTTTCTCGTCTTCAGTATAGCATGATTCGCATACGTGAAAAAAGAGCGTCAACTATCTACGCTCTTTTCGGTGAACCTGGATTTAAAAATTGGAAATGTACAACAATTGAAATTACTATCAGCTTTATTCCGATTTGTTATCCTTCATTGTTTGCTGTAATTCAGGCTCAATGTTTTCATTTGTAACGGGTCATTGTATTTTGTTTTCAGTGCTCACCCTGTTACCAAGTATTGAATCATTAATCGCATCCTTCACCGCTTTATAAATCACCTAATATAAAATAAAGGAGGATAAAATTTTATTTACTATAAACCCCTTTTTCTCCTTATCAATCTTGATTTGAATGTTGCTCCAAAAGCGGTCTTTAATCCAACCGTTATTGTAAAACTTGCTTAGAACAGCCTTAATTGATTTTAAGCGAATTAGTTTAGTAGCAAGGCTTCACCTCTTGAACATCAAGGTAGTGGTACAGTTTATCAAGGTCAATCTCCTCCACATAGGCAATCTGATAAACATCTACAAACTGTTTAATGATGTAATCGTAGCTTTCAATTGTGCGCGGTCTATTCCCTGCTATACGCATTTGATTGAATATCGTATCAAGTGCCGCGCTAATTGGCAGAAAATCCTTCCGCGCTTCCTCTTTATTACCAGATAAGGCAACTACATCACCACTGACAGCAAAAATACCATGCTTTCGTTTTCTGTTAGACAAAAAAACCTCCTATTATTATCATTAGTAAGTCTACGAATAAGCTTAAATATGTCATTTTTCCATAGGGATAAGAAAAGGGATATTGCCCAAGAGTTCAACTCCCGTTCAATATCCCTAGCTCTTAAATCTTTAATATGACTGCATTTGTAGTCATTTTTGTATGGAGACGGCGGGAGTCGAACCAACCGTCTCAGAATGTCTTTGTATCAATGCTTGCGGGGGCAATTGATTTTTTTGACTACGTTTTTGACTACGTTTTATAAAAATAGACTGCGGGGTAAGATTTTCTAAAGTATTAAGAAAACATCTCGCAATAGAAGAATTCCGTTACAATAAAAGGGATTTCTAATTTATTATTTATTTTGTTTAGGATTCATATTGTGTTTTTCCAATTGAACAAAAAGTTTATCATAATGATTTACTTTTTCTAGTAATTTTTCTATCTTTGATACTATTTCGTTTTGCTCTTTTATTGGGGCGATAGGTATCATTATATCTCGAAGTCCTGATAAAGATATAAAAGCCTGTACCCCACCACTTGCATTTTTTTTGATGATATTTTCCATATAAGTCAAAAAATATAAAATATATTTCATATTTACTTTATTTACTGGGTAACTCTTGAAAATCCCTACATTCTTAACACTAAAATCTCTATGTTTCTTTACTAAAACAGGATTTCCTATTGTCCCAATCATAGCAAATAGGATATCGTCATTATCAACTTTTGATCGTTGTTCAATTGCTAAATGATCTTCCATACTAATAAACTTTGCACTTTCAAAACTAATATCACCATTATTCAAGTTTTTGCTAGTAACCAGAGGAATACCTTCAGATACGTACTTAGGTGTATCATGTGTACCATCACGCACATCTAATACATTTGCAGCTCTTTCCCAAACCCAGTGCTCAGGAATATCCCATAAATAATCTGTGTCTTTTATAGTTGAAATCTTTACTTTTTTTATTATTTTTTCTTTTATAAGCTTATTTCTCTCATCAATTATTGCCTCAACAAGTTTGATGGCTTTCTCAGATACGTCTATAGGATTTACTAATTTCCCTTGAAACGCATACTGTAAAATAGAATCTCTTAATTGCTTGGCATTCATTCCACATCACCTAGCATTTCTATAATATCATTTAAAATATTATCTATTTCATGGTTCAATCTTGAACGCTCTGCTATATATGTCTCAATTAATTCTTTAGGTTCTAGAATAATTTCTTCCTCTTGTGGGAATTTACATAAGTCGAGATTATAATTGCGATCGATAATTTCTTGAGCTGTAAATTTACGTGCTTTTTCATCTTTACCATCAATTATTTCAACACGGTTTTCCCACCAGTCCATTGCTGATTGAAAGTGTTCCAGTTTAATTGGTCGTGTTTTTGAGAAGTTTTTGTATGCTTCTGGCATATCTAAACGATAAAACCACACGTCCTCTGTTGGCTTTGTGTTGTCAAAGAATAGCATATTTGTATGAATAGATGTATAAGGTGCAAATACACTTTTTGGTAAACGAATAATTGTGTGTAAGTTAAATTCCTTAATTAGTTTTTCTTTAATCGCTAATTTTGCACCATCTTCTCCAAATAAGAAGCCATCAGGTAAAATGATACCTGCACGTCCATTTTGCTTCAATCGATACATAATCACCGAGATAAATAAATCAGCTGTTTCACTGCTGCGTAATTCAAGTGGAAAATTAATTTTAATACTGTCTTTTTCTGAGCCACCATAAGGAGGATTCATTAAGATGACTTCAAATTTTTCACTTTCGTTAAAATCACGTACATTTTTCTCTAGTGAATTCCCATGCACAATCATTGGATTATCAATATCATGTAAAAGTAAATTCGTGATTGCTAATAAATACGGGAACGCTTTTTTCTCAATACCGAATACTGAATTATTATAAAGCTCTCGATCTTCTGTCGTTTTTACTTGATTAATTAAATAATTCAATGAAGATGTCAAGAAACCACCAGTACCACATGCAAAGTCACCTACTCGTTCACCCAATTGTGGCTTCAGCATTTGCACCATAAAGTCAGTTGTAGCACGTGGCGAATAATATTCACCTGATGCTCGTTGTGCTTGTAAATCTTTTAAAATTTGCTCGTAAATTTCATTAAATGCATGACGTTCAGTATAATCTGTGAAATCAATATCATCAATGACATTGATTACTTGGCGAAGTAATACGCCATCCTTCATATAGTTATTAGCATCTTCAAAAGCAAACTTTACAATTGATTTGCTGACAGGGGTAAATTCATCTACTTCTAGTCCTTTTAACGTTGGAAATAGCGTTTCATTAACAAAATTTAATAATGATTCACCTGTTAAAGCTTCACCATCTTTATTATCAACAGCCCAATTTCCCCAACGACATTCTTGTGGAATGATTGATTCATAATCATCATCATGCAGTTCCCAAAGTTCTTCCTTAGCTGCATAGACTTTTAAAAATAAAATCCATACGATTTGCTCTAAACGCTGTGCATCTCCTGATACCCCTGCGTCATTACGCATAATGTTTTGTAGTGTTTTAACAAAAGATGTTATCGACATATATTAATTCTCCTAAGATACATAAATTTCGTCTTTTAGACGTTTTAAAGCACTTAAATATCCTTTCTTGCCACCAAAAGCTTTCACAATTTTTAATGAGCTACCGAAACGTTGGAATTCTGGTAGTTCGAGAATCTCTGTTCCATCAATTTCTTGGATACCTTCGTTCATATACTTTTCTAATAGGAGTTCCAATACTTCCCTTGCTACATCTTGATACTCATAAATATAGCCACGCTTCTTTACATTGTTAGCCCGTTCTGCCTTTGTTAACGGTGGTTGGTCAAAAGCTAGGTGGCAAATTAAATCAAATTCATCTAATTCACGCAGTTGCGGCTCTTGTTCAAACAACGCTTCTAATAATACACCTTGTTCTTTTAATTTATCAAGAATAGCATATTTTTGTTCCGCTTCATTCCACTTTCGTAAAAATGCTTCGAGAGTTGCATATTCATTACGAATATTTTTCTTTGTGTAATCAATTAAGTTTTCTGTTATCAATTTACCGTTTGCATCATAGTAATAGACACGTTCACTGGCGATTCGTACATCGACATCATTCACACGATATTTAACTCGACCTGTGCCACCTTCTCCAGTCTCACCATTATCAGAACCACCTTCACCTTCTGGGTTTTCCCATCCTTCTGGCGTTGGGTCATCTGGTATTTCACCATCTTCTGGTACTTCTATAATTACTTCCGGATCACCATCAAAGTCTGGATCAGCAAATAAACGGCTCACGTTGCGGAAATCCATAATCGTGAAGTATTCTTTCCCATATTCAGGATCTAAACGTGTACCACGACCAATAATCTGTTTGAATTCCGTCATCGAATTGATATTTGAATCGAGCACAATTAGTTTACACGTTTTTGCATCTACACCTGTTGTTAATAGCTTTGAAGTCGTAACAATTGTTGGATATTTACTAGAGCGATCAATAAAGTTATCTAACTGCGCTTTACCTTCTGGATTGTCCCCAGTAATGCGCATTATATATTTCGAGTTCTCTTTGACTAAATCTTGATTAAGATTCACTAGAGCACTTCTCATTCGTTCTGCATGGTCAATATCTATACAAAATATAATCGTTTTAGCAAAACGGTCGTGTTTCTTTAAAAACTCTGTAACGCGTCTTGCTACTGCATTGGTACGATCATCAATGACAATGTTTTTGTCAAAGTCTTTTATATTGTACTCGCGATCTTCAATTTCCTGACCAAACATATCTAACTTACCTTTTTCAGGACGATAGCCTTCTAAATCTCGATCAAGTCCAACACGAATTACTTTATAAGGTGCTAAGAATCCATCATCAATACCTTGCTTTAAGCTGTACGTATAGATTGGTTCACCAAAATACATGATATTTGATGTATCTTTTGTCTCCTTCGGTGTAGCCGTTAAGCCGATATGTGTTGTACCTGGCGCACTGAAGTATTCCAACACTTTACGCCAACGACTTTCCTCTTTTGCTGAACCACGATGCGCTTCATCAATAATAACTAAATCGAAAAAATCAGGTCTGAATTGACGAAATGGTTCATGACCTTCTTCACCTGCTAGTTGTTGATATAAAGCTAAATAAATTTCATAGGAACTATCAAGTTTACGATCTTCTACTTTTGTCATCACCTTTTCAAAAGGTTTGAAATCGTTCACCATTGTTTGATCTACTAATATATTACGGTCAGCCAAGAACAATACACGTTTCTTTACGCCAGCTTTCCATAAACGATATATAATTTGGAAAGCAGTATATGTTTTACCTGTACCTGTTGCCATTACTAGCATTATACGTTCTTGTCCTCTAGCTATAGCATCGATTGATCGATTAATCGCCACGCGTTGATAATAACGTGGTGTTTTATCACCTAATTTATAATAGTATGGCTCATCGATTAATACCTTCTGTTGGTCATTTAATCCTGCGTCCATTGTGTAACGTTGCCATAGTTCATCATGCGAAGGAAACTCATTTAGCTGAATAGTACGTTCCTCACCTGTTAAACGGTTATGCTCAACAAATGCATCTCCATTTGAGCTATAAGCATAAGGAATGTCTAATATTTCAGCGTATTCAAGAGCTTGCTGCATTCCACCACCAATTGGATGTTTATTATCTTTTGCCTCTACGATCGCCAAAGGATAATTACTTTTATGCATCAATAAATAATCAGCACGTTTTTGTTTTCCTCTTGATGTCATATTACCGCGCACAATAACACGTCCATCAGTAAAGCTATGTTCAAAATGCACTTGAGATTTTAAGTCCCACCCAGCACTAACAATTGCCGGTGTGATGTATTTATTTTTAATGTCTTCTTCAGTCATAATATTCTTTGATTTCATATATTTACTCCTTTCAAAATAGATTAAGTCATATTTAAGATACGATCTAAAAATTATTGATAATAACTTTCTAGTGGATGTATATAAACTCTTGTAATCATCAAATAATTTATCCTTGATTACATTAGATATATATATTGTAATGTAATCAAGGATAAATAGAAATCGTTTACAAAAAATCTATTAGGTAAAAAAAACTATATTATTTCCCCTCAGTACCTAGCTATTTATATAAAAAAGGGTGATAGCCTTTGTTTCATGTCCCCTCCCTCGAAACATAAAATCGTTATGTACTTTAGATTGCACTTTAAAAATAACGTCATTAAAACGAAGGTGTACTCATTAAATCTACGCTAAAAGGCTATCAACAATAAAAAAATGTATCGGAGGAATAACAAGATAGATCTACATTCCCATAGTCGTTTCCGTGCAACTAATTTTGACCAAATTTAAAGCGTACTGACAAATTATAATCAGTACGCATTGTGAAAAAAGTTTATTAATAATACGTTGTCTTAATAGAGTAGTTATCAAAGGGAAATGTTAATTTTTCACTAAATATCTATATAATTAATTTACCCCTAACGCCTTAAATACCGCATCAGTTGGATCTGCATAAAAAATCGGCTGGTACATGCATTCAATAGCATACCAACTTACAAAACCATTAATATAAAATACACCCACCGTTTTACTATTGGAAAAACTACCAATTTACTATATATTTAAAAGAAAGATTTAAAAAAACTCAAAGAAAGTGGAGGTGTGTTATTTGAATAAATTTTATGCTGTAAAGTCTGGTAGAAAAACTGGCATTTTTACAACTTGGGCTGAATGTGAAAAATCTGTTAAAGGATACAAAGGGGCAATATATAAATCCTTTCCTACTCAAAAAGAAGCCGAACAGTTTCTAAACGTTTCCTTTCAAGATAATAAAACAAACATTTCCTCATCAGATTTATGTGTTTATGTAGATGGAAGTTATTCTAAAATTAACAATTCTGGTGGTTATGGATGTGTAATGGTTATTGGTAATAAAATAATTCATACCTTATCTGAACCCATCCAAATAGATATCGATGATAATTTATGGAATGTTGAAGGAGAAATTAAAGGTGCCTTAGCCGCTATCCAATGGGCTATCAAAAACAATTATAATTCAGTTCAAATCTTTTATGATTATGCTGGAATTGAGCATTGGGCTAATGGTTCTTGGAAAGCTAATAAAACACTATCAAAAGCCTATACGAAAAAGATTCAAGAGTATTCTAATCAAATCGCAATTAATTTCAATAAGGTAAAAGCACACTCTGGAGATACATTCAATGAGTTAGCAGATCAATTAGCAAAAGAAGCTACATATATGTCACCTGATTTTAGCATTGAGAAGAAACCAAATAAATCAAGTAGTGATATCTTAAACATCGATTTATACAAAACTATAATCGGTACTTTAGGAAACGAAAAGATAGCATTAAAGTATCATTCCTTTATCTTCAATGATCAAAATCTAAAAAAAATTGCAAAGTATTTTTGGAAAATTAGCGGTTATAAAATTAAAGATTTGACTGACTTACAAGTGACATTGGATTTGAACTTGAATAGTCTACAAATCGAGTATATTACGCAAAACGAAAAAATAACTAAAACAATCGAATTGGAAGTGGAATAAATGCAAAAAACCTCTAATCCATATTTAAAACTTAATATAGATAGAGAGAAACTATTAGATGCTATTATGGAGTTTTTCCTTTCAAAGGGAAATGGCTATGAAGTTGCTGATATCTTCGAATCTAAGGGTGCCGATCGACAAAGGTTACATTTTAAAGTTGAAGGTTCAACTTCATATTTAGACTTTAGATTTAATAACGATGGAACAACAACTATCGATATTAATACAGGACCATACTCTAATTTCAGAAATGAACTGGCTGATTTTATTAAAAAATCTAATATATGTACTACTCCTGAAATTGTAGACTTTGACAAAAGTTATTTTACATTTCCAGGTATAGAGCTAACTGATTTTGAAGATACTTTACATATGGTATTGGCTGAAAATAATACACTTTGTCCTATTCCTCAAACATTACAATTCGGAAAACAGTGGAAGATATTAAAAACAACTGGAGAAAAATTGACCGTTTCTTATTTTTTTAAATCAAAAAAAGCTTTATTACAAGGTAAACCTTTAAAGATCTTTATGGATTTACATACTCATTTAATAACCCTATTCGAACCTTCTGATATCCCTAAGCTATTCGAAGAAAATAGAATAGTGGTAACAAGTTCTATTGAAAAAAATGATATTATCAACGAATTTGATACTCATTTCCCAAATAGTTCTAGTTCTTTATCAGAAACCCTTAAAAAGTTTCTTTACCAAGCTTTATATAACACTAAAATTACAACTGTACCTTTTGAAAGCAGCCAATTAGCTTTTCCAGCTCTAAAAGCTCTAGAAGGACATTTAAAATATGTTATGCACGATAAAAGGATTGCATTAGAGGATAAACGTTTTACTATGTTTGCCAAGGACACTCAAGGTAATTATCATATACATGACCTGAATTACCAAAGTAAATTTACTCCATCACAATTAACTGCAATTAACCAAGCATATAGATACTATAATGCAAATAGACATTCTATTTTTCATTATGAAGATGTTCATCCTGTTGATCTAACTCGTATTATAGATAACCCAGTAGATGCACATAGAATTATTAAAAGTATATTCCGGATTATCGATTCATATTACTTATAATGGCTTTTAAATAAAATCTGTGGTAAGATTCATTAAGTTGTTTTTTAGAGGAGGGAATTGATCTATGAAAACATATTTCTTGTATTGTAACGATACAAAGTCTTTGGATTTTCAATATATGGTCATTGCCAATTCTTATGAAAGTCCTTTAAAAAATTATACGGATATTGAAGATGAATTATCACAAAACGATTTTTCTGGCTATGTATTATTTGACATGCTAGCATACTCTGGAAATGATTCGAGAAGATTTTTCTCAGTAAATTTCGATGGAAATAAATTTGACTTTTCCTCTTTAGATTACCTTCTTTTTTCTAAAGAAAGTAATTACAGAAAAATCACTCAAGATATGTTAAGAACCCATTACAACACAATTGACAATACTGTTCTAGATTATATTCAAAAAAATATGATAATGACAGGTATTACATTATAAAAATTGAACCATCATTTATTTGAGGTTTCAAAATTGTCGACAAAAGTCCTTTAGAATGAGACCATTCTGAAGGACTTTTGTATTTTTGAAAGCCCTGCGCGGGATCGAAAAATAGTAAATGCAGTAAGTTATTAATATTTCTCCCATGAATTTAAGGAGCTTGCCAATGGACAAGGCAAGCTCCAGAAATGGCCCAACTCTGAATACTCTAAGAGTTCTTTTGATTAGAATAAGAGTGTAAAACACCTGTCCGTCGCATACCATTCTTTTCTTTTGCATCCGCTTTTGCGTTCAAATTGTTCACCTCATTTATCTGTATTTTATAGGCCATAAATAACTTCATTTATCATGATTTTTTTATCACTTATCATTATTACTAACCTCTAATTATAGAACAAATTAACTAGTAGTTAAATAAAATATCACATTTTCTATACATGCCTTAACGACGAAGCCTTTATAAAAACATTGAATTTACATTCACTTTCCCCCATAATTTATTATACGATTAAAAAAAGGAGTGTTGGCGATATGGATGTAGTACATTATTCTTCTCTACGAAACAACTTAAAAAGCTACATGGATCGTGTAACGGATGATTATGAAACACTAATTATTACACGTGAAATTGGTAAAAATGTCGTAATGATGCGACTAGATGAATACAACAATTTAATGGAAAGCATCCACTTATTAGGCAATAGCTTAAACAGAGCTGCCCTTGAAAAATCCCTTAAACAATTAGAGCAAGGGTTCACTGTAAAGAAGTCATTGATAGATATTGAGGACAACCAATAATCGTAGTTTGCACAAAACAAGCCTAATAAGAAGGTACTGTGTGGCAATTAGAAGATGAAAAACTGTATACAAACCTCAAATATTTTTATACTTATATCAACTACATTTTTGTTCCTCAGACACCTCTGCACTTGGCTGATCTCTACTTCGGGGTTCAGGGCTTTCCCTCAATAGTTAATGCGCATGCCAGGCGCACGTAAAATGCACGTAACATTAAAATGACATTACGTGCAGTTTAGTCTATTAACTTTAAATGTTTTCCTGTACTATTTTATAAGTTGTTCTCTCGCTTCTAATATTTGCTCTCGCTTTTTCAATAATCCTTGCATTTTTTCATTATAATAAACATCTGAGCAATCTTTAGAACAGAAGCGAATACCTATTGTATTAGGCACCTTCCATGTAATCGATACAATGTAATATGCTTCATCCTTATCACTTTTAACTTTCCTTCCGCAATAGAAACATTTAAATCCCCATGCTCTTTTTACATCACTTCGGAAGTATTTTTTATAATGGTTCTTCTCTAATGCTTTAATATTCAATTCAACCTTTATTAATTTCATCATTAAACAATCATCTTCTGTGACGTCAAAAATGTCTTCTAATTGCTTCGTTAAATCCATAATGCCTCCCTATAGTCGTTGTCCACCTTCAAGATCTTCTCTTTCTATATTCTGATTTTAGTAATATCCCCCTACATTTATAGTATAGGGTTAAATCCCCAAATTACATTCCCCCTACTGATGAGTTGGTGTACTATCGAACTTCGCAAAATTATCTAATTGAAAGAAATGTAAAAACACTATATAACTGTAAAGAGTATAGCTACTATAGGCGCGGCTTTAGATATTGCATTAGCTTCATTTTCCCGTGTCATACATATTATATTCGATTGATTTAAAATTAGATTGGAAAGGTAATTAAAATGCAACATGTATCGAAATTCACTATTTATTGCAGTTTGGTGCGTTAACTTTTTATATAAAACGCACCACCACTCTGTACTTTCAGGTCCACAGAGAACGAGGCCTAGTTAAAGCTATTACTTTTTTTCCGTTTTTGATAGGTGAAAATCACACTTCCGTAAAGTAACCTTTTTTACAATAGAAATCTATTGTACTTACCGTATACTTCTACTATATTTACCGTAGATTTCTATTGTATATACCGTAGAAAAAAGCATGTACAATACTATAACTAGCTGTACATGCTCTTATCTCTTTTTTTAAGCAAAAAACCTTTTTATGTTCACTTTGACAAGCACTCTTGCATTCAACTCATCTATATTATTCAATCTACGTAGGCTTATAAACTCATCCCTTCGAAGTAAACGTTGCAACTGCTTTTTACCAGCCGCCCCCTCCAAGCTTAACTTATGCCGTATATCCTTTTTATTTATCTTCTCGCCAATCCCTATTGTAGAAAACAAATTGCTTATAAGATCATACCAACTCGGTTTGTGTCCAAGTAAATCCCATTTCATAATTTTGCTGCCGACAAAATATTCATGTAGCATTTTTGTTAAAACCATATCTCTTGTAAAGAGAAACACTTCCACTTCTTGAGTACTACCATTATTTCGTATACTCGTTCTAAGAATGTCTTGTACAAGACTAACAAATTGGTCACTTAGTTTATGCTGCTCGATATTAACGTCATTAAATCGGCGCACTTTGTTTATCGTTGTACGTTCTAGGTTTGAAACTTCTGAGAAAATTTCTCCCGATTTATTCATGTAGTAGGGCTCCCCCTTATTCACTATACCAACTATCACCACACAGGAATAATTTGAATAGCTATTCGATCCTTTCACGTTCCCAAAATGATTTATAGCTACTCTTTTTTTCTTCACCTCATCATTTAATGCATTTTCAAAAGTCTTTCTTAATGATTTATAACATAACAATAATACAGGCTTTTCAACTGACATTTCTCTCGTGTATTTTACTATTTTATCTATGAGCTCAGGATCATTTATCAGCTTCGTTTTACTTGAAGCAATTGTATTATCTACGTTTAGTGTCAATTGATTATATGATTTTAATCTCGGAACATCTAACATCTTAAAACCACTTAAATACCGATACTCAAAATCATTTATAGCAGTACCATCTAATATGATTGTGTTATACAGTGAAAAGTCATATGCTACCTTCTTAGACGTCGTAATACTAATTTTATTGTTGTATTCATTAACTGCCCCGCCCAAATTAATAACCGCTTCTACATCTTTTAGAAGCCCAACTTTATTTCCCGAATAACGTTTATACCAAATTGAATCAAATCCAAATGCAAATGATTCATCTAACGGAGGCATTTTTTCTTCCTTATCGGTTGATAATAATATTGCTTTTAAATTATTCACTACTTCAAGTGAGCGATCAATGTCTTCACTACCAATCTCCAACTCCATACTTTTTAAATTGAATATTAACAATTCTAAATCTAGTGTGCTAATTGTTTTTACATCTAGTATGGGCGGCTTTTCATCAATAATAATTCTACTTCGCTTGTACTCCTTGCCATCTGCAGCCTTCCATGTTGCAAATTTACTTAATTGCATTCCTTCCATTTGTAAGCGGGCGTGGGTTATAATTAAAATTGGGTGTTGTTTTTGTACTTCGTATTTCATAGGTAACTTACAACTTTTCCTAAAACTACATCTCCCACACAAATTATGCTCATACTCAGTTGGTTTTTTTTTACAGTCTTTATAAGTATAAGCACTTTGCATAACATAAGTTGCTTTCGAAAAAAGAAAATGATCAGCATCGTAAGGGGTAGTTTCATTTGCTTCAAAATAAACTGTATAATCAGGGAACTCTTTTGCTAAAGCTATCGCAGTTTCATTCCTTTCAACAACGATAATAGTTCCTGCATTTTCAAATTTGTTCCTTAGCATATATTTCAAATAAGCTACGTAAGTTGTACTTTTCCCCCCACCTGGCTCTAATGGGAATACAGTTATACCTGGTTCACTTCTATGTATTTCCACAACTAAATTTGAATAAACTTGAAGTGTATCTTTATCAAGCTTTATTTTACGTTTCTGCATTGTATCTACTAATTCTGACCCAACATTTTTCACGGTTATATCAAAATCATCTTTAACAATACTTAATGGCGTTAATTCTGGATAATTCAACTTTTGCAATGAAATCTCTGCGTACTTTTCACCAGGCTTCATTTCAACTTTCTTTGCTATTTCCAGTAAGTCATCCCAACCTAATTGCTCAGCCACCCAACTTAAAGGTTTGCCATTACCTATTGCACATTCTCCATTTTGTCCATTAGAACAATGACATATTAGACTATCGTAGAACATGAACGCTGACGATTTACCATCACTATGGACAGGGCATTGATATGAAACTTTTGTGCCATTGTCATGATAATCTAGTCCATTTAACTCTAAATTATCCATAAATACTGTTATAGCTGTTGACACATCTTGATCTAAAACATCATACATTCTAATATTTTTCTTTTTCTTTGGTTCTTCCCCAGGAGGAAATGCGTCTGACAATTCTTGCTGAGTGTACACATTATCCGGCTTACTATATACTATCCGTTCTTGATATACTTTACCGTTACTACTAAACTCCTTATAATTATTTGTAAAAGGTAACCTAAAACAATTGTGTGGTTGACGTTTAGATCGATCGCCCTTGAAGTATCCTATTAATTGAAACTGGATTTTTTCAAATATATAAGTCGATTCATTCAACGCTTCTTGAGTACTATTATCCCAATATGCTTCTTTCACTTCATATAATACTTTATATCCACTTCGCCCTTCATAAACAATTGTTGGTTTTAAAGGAGCATCCATAATTCTTTTAAGTTGTTCTTCTTTAGTCCCTCCGCCAGCATCTATATCAACAAAGTGAAAACGAATCCAATCTATATATATTAATTCTTTTGCACCGTTCATATAAAAACATAACGAACGCTTTTCTAAATGACAACGATCTAGGTATGAGCAAAGCTTATCCTCTAAGCTTTCATTGAAACTATCAATTTCCCAAAAGGTCGTTCCTTTATTATTCTTTTTATAGACTTCATCATCTGTAAAGGCCTGAAATGGGTACACATCCATTCCTTCATATACATACTCTAAAAACCCAATCACTTTTTCTACATTTACTTCCATCTTATATGCTCCTTTAAAGAGGACATTTACATTATATATAATAGGAAAATGTCCCTTTTTAATTTATTTTGTATCATCCGACAGCGAAAATTGCTGTAAAATCCGCTTCATTCCCGCAAAACTATACTAGTAATAGATTTACAATGTATGTAAATGGGAAATGACCAAATTGTAGTGAATCATATAGCGTTTATTATCGCTCGCATACGAATTTCACTTATTTATTTTGCAATAGTTTATAATCCCTCCAACTTTAATAACAAATTTATGTAGGCTGCTTGCTATTTCTATGATTTACTCCATTGACATAGCCACCTATCGATTCAACCTAAATCCAGAGACAAAACGATTAGTTGTTCCCCATACAAAGTACATATACGAGGTGTTATATGAAGAGTTAAATAGATGATTAAATTTTTTTTAGTCGCTGATTGATTAAACAGCTATTTACATTACCCACAACCTGCTAAATCATCCTTCTAAAAATATTTGGGTTCAATTTTCATAGGTTGGAACCTCGTGTAATGTTATATACGAACTGTATTTTGCACAGTTAAATAAAAACAATCCAATCCGCACCACTTTTCACGGGAAATTCCCTGTAGGTATCACGTGGCCCCAGTACAATGTGCCTTCAACACTTGATTTTCTAGGCACTGGGGGGGATTAGAAAATTCCTGGAGCATCGTTATTTTTTATTAATGTTGTACATAATAAGGGATAGACAAGCTATAATGGATGATAAATTCAAAGGTTACCGTTTTTAATCCACCTATAAAATATTTAACACTTTAATTTACAGTACTAATAAACTAGCCAATCTCCTTCACTTTCTGTATACGATTCCCCTTACGTAGAGTAAAAAGAAATTATTCCTAAATTCCGTTTTCACATTCATATATGTACATGGTTATCCCAAAACAAAAGAAAGCAGCTATTAACAAAGTAAATTTGTTAACAACTACCTTCTAGGTTGGATCTCATTTATTTTAATAGGGAATATCTACTTACATACTATTTTGAGAGCTTTCTATGTCATAATGGGTGGCTGTACTGTTAAATGACATGCTACTGAATAGACATATTAGTTAATGATCTATGTACATAATGATTTACTGCCGCAATTATGTACAAAAGCTAATAATTATTCGCCATTTAATAAAAGGAGCTCCAATATAAATTGAGCCCCTTTAAGTATAAAAAATTACCGCTATTCTTCCATTCTTGACTTAACTAATTCTGCTTCTACATAACCGCGCATTCCTGTTGAAACAACTTCAATGTAAGATTGCGTAAAACCTGCATCTATAATCGTAACTACTTCGCCTTTTCTGCCTGCAAAAACGCGACCCGCTTCCATCATTCTTATTAGCGCCTCGCCGTTGTCTGCAACTATATAGCTAATTAATTCATCAAAACTCTCTTCATCAATAGCTAAAAATGTGTTTTGAGTAAGGTAGCCATTATGCCCTTCAACTACTCTAACTGGTTTTTTCTCTTGAACTTCATCAGATCCTATTAAATCGTTTGCAAATTCACACCCTTTTACAAGTAGCATAAGCAATGTTACTACGACAATAATCCCTATAAAACTTCCACATCCTGATGAATTTGAATTGCTCATATGCACTTCCTCCTGCTGTAAATCTATGATGTTGCACTAATTAAGCATTTTAACCGTTTCATAATAGTAGTCTATTTATTAAATTAGAAGGATTCACTTAACTAGCTACACTAATAATTTTTACTGCGCTTTAACTGCCTATTATCTTAAGCTTTTTTCAAGCTTTTTAATATGCAAATTCTTTTCACCGATTATTATCATCGCTTCATTCAGATCATTTTGTGTATTTTTCAACTGTATTTTCAAGTCCAGCACTTCTCGGTTAGATTGCGTTCCTTCCTTTTCATTGCTAAATTTGTCCGCTTTTTGGATTTCTCCCATACCTAAACTTTTTTCTAAACTCTTTATCCATTTACTTACAGTATTGGAGTTTACATCGTATTTCTTTGCAGTAGCTGAAATGTTGTTTATACTAACCGCTTCCTTAGCTACCATCTCTTTAAATTTAGTATCATATTTCCCCCTCATTTCCACACCTCCCTTCCTAATATTACCCATTTATAAACAGTATATAATCCACTACATATAATATCAATAGTATATATTTTAACCTTCAATATATTTATAGTCTGTTGGTGATCAACTATCAACTAGCTATTGTATTTGTATGAGGTGATAGTAATGGATAGTATCGTTAAGGTT
Source organism: Solibacillus cecembensis (assembly GCF_050272495.1). Lineage (NCBI taxonomy): Bacteria > Bacillati > Bacillota > Bacilli > Caryophanales > Caryophanaceae > Solibacillus > Solibacillus cecembensis. Next base: position 145,779 of record NZ_JBNNMF010000004.1, read on the forward strand.
GTTGGTGAAAGAATTAGAGCTTTCCGTAAAAAACGTGGATTAAGTCAAGAAGAGTTGGCACATCGAGCTTCCTTGCATAACACATATATAGGACAACTTGAACGTGGGGAGAAAAATGCAACAATTGAGAGCCTATTTAAAATTACTAATGCACTAGGAATTACATTAGAAGAGTTGTTTAGCAATACTCAATCTGGCCTAAAAACTAATAGTTATGAAATGACCCAAATTATCGCTTTACTAGAAGATAAATCAGTTAAGGACCAACGTACAATTCAATTGTTGCTTGAACTACTTATTAATTGGAAGGGCAATGATTGATTATCCTAATGTTTTACGATGTAAGCCATATAGGCTCTAATTTGTGAATATACGGCTAGTATTTTCTTGCATAACACATATATAACTCCTTGAACATGTGTAGAAAAACGCACCGATTGAATGCCTATTTGTTCAGCACTAGATATTAAATTAGCTGAACTATTTGAAGAAAACGCCGGCCACCCAAAGGTGTTTACTTTAAATTAGTGGAATTGAAACACCTATTAAATGGCTGCTCAAAGAAAGACCCAAGAGTAGCCTTATTGCTCATTGAATCCTTTATGGCATAGTAGGTTAATTAGCAACTACCAATTATTACAGTGGGGGGACTATTAATGTGTGTTGGTGCACTTACATCTTCTTAACACGCACCATAACATTTCTTATTACCGAGGGGATATCACTTGGTTACGTACAATATAATTCTATTGTTTTTGCGGTATGTGCTACAAAATCACCATAGAAACCACGGTATTTCTCCGATATTTAATTTGTTTTCAGCTAGATAGAAAATTAGCTTATACATTCCCCCTTGATATGGATACTTTTGTGATTTTTAATGTGTAGCTGTGTTATAGCAATAGCAAAAAAGCTGTAGCCACATTCTATTGTGAACTACAGCTTTTGATATATGTTAAAGATGCATTAGAAGTGGCAACAATTTTTCCAAGTACCTGTTGGCATACCTTATTCATCTTCTAATAGTTGTTTATCAATTATATTGAATTAATTTCCCTCCTTCATTTCTCAGAACTAATTTTAGAATTTCACGATTGTGTCCTTGAAATACTCATATGTATTTCGATACCCGATTTTCTTACATACACATTTGAAAATTTATTTTCCGGAGTATCATCATGAAAGGTCCATCCATTCACATCCAAATCTTCCATTAGCATCTCTAACTCCATATTAGCTTGTTCAATCTTTAATTCTTCCTTCACACTATTAATGACGCCTTCGATAAATTTTAACTTAGCACCTTTATGTCGATTGCTAATTTCTCTTCCTATTGCCCACTCCTCGTTTAATAATACAAACGCAACTTCTTCAGGAGTATGTTGAGCCTTTAATAATTCAATTACAACATAGGAGAGTTTCTTTAATCGATTCTCACAAACGTGTGGACCATATACTATTAAACTTTTTATATAAAACGACACCTCCAATGCATCAATTTCAATTGGTGATACCCATTTTATCTCAATCTTATCTGATGATTTGCATTCTTGTTGAATTTCTAAATCATACAAGTCGTTTAAATAATCCAAATCATAGAAATACCTAAAATCATCTAAATGATACGGATCATTTAAATGTGCAAGTTCATTTAAACAATTGGTAACACCTGAATTTTCCGCTATTGGGCAAAACTTAACGTCTATAAGGTCTATTTTTTGATTACTCATTTTGTAATCCTCCTCACAAATTTTTATTGGGTTATACACCCTCATTTCCTATATACGCAATGTATTTTGCGTAGTTAAATCTTTTTCAAATCCGCAACAACCTTCACGAAAAATTCCCCATAGGTATTACATAGCTCCCACCAAATCCCGCTCTTACACTTGATTTAGTAGGCACTGGGGGGGTATTTAGAACATTCCTAATAAAACATTCCTTATTAATCTTTCTGTGGTTGAATTTTATTTGACAAGCAATAACAATCCGTTTCCAATGAAAGGTTACAGCTTATTTGGACGATACTTTCTAGTTGTAAATTTTCATGTTGCTTCATCTCCTTCTTTTCCTTATACGCAAGCTAAATTACATAGTTGAGTACAACGGTTTAACTTAATTTCTAGAATTGCATTTCATGCTCACGTATAACTTATACGAGGACTATTTAGCATAGTTAAACTAATTCTTCATTTCTAAGTTCATAAAACTAGCCAAACCGCCTACATAGCACATATACGCAAACGAATTACGAGAGTTAAATGCTTTTATAAAATTTTTATACTTTGCTAAATTTTATTGATTGAGAAATCACCAAAAAGCTACCAACACGGATTTATGCTAGTAGCCTTTTGCTCTGTATTCATTTTGATTTAAAGTGGAGGATTATCCTACTACAATTAATTTTTTTCCATGTTACTTAACTCCTCTATCCATAGCTCGTATAAATTATCAGCAGCAATTAACCATATTGTGGCGGGGAGTTAATTTTAAAGGAGAATGATTATGACTGTAAAAGTAGCAACAATGGAATTAGAGCAACTGATAATGAAAGCTGTGCAAAAGGCACTACACGCCGCGCATCACGAATTTGTAGACAGTGGGTGGCTATCTTTAAAAGAAGGAGCAAAGTACGCTGGTGTCTCATATAACACGCTTATGAAGTACCGTACACTTGGCTTACAAGTATGTGAAATTGATGGTGTAAAGCGGATTTCACGTAAGGAGATCGACCGCTTCTTCCAAGAGCATAGTTTTTAATTTATATTTTTTGAGGATTTATCGCTTGATTAGCTTATAATAATCATGAGGTAAATCCTCTCTTTTATCATTTGCCCCCGCAACTGATTTAGGAGGAAATACTGAAATGACCAAAAAGAAAGTATCGCCAATTAAAAGCTATAAGCTAAAGAATGGTGAAACAAGATATGAATTCCCCGCTTATTTAGGGATTGATCCACTAACAGGGAAACAGAAGCGTACAATGAAGCGCGGCTTTAAAACACGTAAGGAAGCGGAATTAGCACTTGCACGATTAAAGCTTGATGTAGCGAATGGTACGTACAAAATAGAGCGTGCCGAAACGTACCAAGAGCTTTACGACTTATGGGTGGTTCAATATGAAAATACAGTAGAAGAAAGTACGTTTGTAAAAACAATAAGCCTTTTCAAAAACCATATAATCCCTTCAATGGGTGCATATAAGATTGAAAAAATCACTATCGATATATGTCAAAAGCATGTAAATGAGTGGGCGGGAAAATTGAAGAAGTTTCGTACCGTTAAATCATATGCAGCAAAGGTATTAGACTTCGCCATTAAGCGCGGATTCATTCAAACAAACCCATTTACACACGTTGAAACGTCTATTAACACTGTAAAAAAACGGGTTGTTGAAGATGAAGAAGAATCGGAAAACTTCTATACACGTGAGCAATTAATTCACTTCTTGTCATGCTTAGAGCAAGAAAGTAATTTCAAAGCATATGCCCTATTCCGTTTACTTGCCTTCAGCGGTATGCGTAAAGGTGAAGCACTGGCGCTTTCATGGAATGACTTAAACTTCACAACAAACGAGCTGCGTATTAATAAGGCTCTTTCACGAGGGAAAGATAATAAGCTCTATGTTAAATCTACAAAAACAGGTGTTGCTCGTACGATTAAAATGGACGACAAGACAATGACAATATTAAAAGAGTGGAAGAAAAAGCAGAAGCAGGATTATTTAGTGCTAGGCTTCAATACAATGCAACCTAAGCAACTCGTGTTTAGTAATGAAGTGAATGAATACCTACAGCCCACAAAGACTCGTAAGTGGATTCTACACATTCAGAAAAAATATGGGCTAGGTACAATTACAACACACGGATTACGTCATACGCATTGTTCGTTATTATTTGAAGCGGGTGCTAGTTTGAAGGAAGTACAAGATCGTTTAGGACACAGTGATGTACAAACGACAATGAACATCTATGCACACGTTACGAAAAAGGCAAAAGAAGAGGCTATACAGAAGTTTGCTAGCTATATTGAAATGTAATTTTCGTGACTGCGTTTTGACTACGCTTTTGACTACGTTCGATTGATATTAAATGAAACTATATGACATAGGGCAAAAGAAAAAACCCTTGATATACAAGGGTTTTGACGCTCATTGAAATTCAATGAAATCGTATTATGGAGACGGCGGGAGTCGAACCCGCGTCCAGAAGCTCCAATACGCCGGCTTCTACGCGTGTAGTTTGTCCATTTGCGATTCGCGAGCCTTTATGCCGACAAACAGGCGTCTAGGTCGCTAACCTGGAAATCTCTTATTGCTGACTCAGGTGGTACCAGCAATCGTATCCCACTAAAGTTGGGCCCGACGTACTGCACATGGGCGATGCAGAGGCCGAGCGCTTACGAGCTTACGCTGCGAAAGCTAAGTTTTGTTGTTTGCCAGTTATAATATAACTTCCGTTGATGACGAAGACGAGACCTCCGACGCGCGACCAGAGCTTGAACCACCCCTGTCGAATCCGTAACGTCCCCGAGTATAAAACCCGAGAATAGTTCGGCTGGAGACAAAGCTCCTAAACGTATGTCGTATGAGTAGACATACACTGGCTATCTGTAATAAATTATATGACAAATTAGCTAAACTAGCAAGCAATAACAATCCCTTAATACATGTCTCTAAATAATCCTTGCACGTAAATGTCACTACCGTAAAGAAACATTTCAGCATGTAGCTAATTGGATATTAATTACTAACTTTTTCATCGCAAATTTGATTTCGGTACGCATTAGGGCTGACTCCCATAAGTTCTTCAAAAATATGCACGAATTCATAGTAGCCATTAATCCCTACTGCTAACGCAACCTCCTCTACGTCCAATTGAGTTTCTTCAAACAATTGAATTGCTTGCTCCGTACGTACATTATTGATGTATTGATTAATCGTTAAATTGACTTGTTCTTGAAAGGCCCTTTCATATACGGGACACTCTACAAAAGTTATTTGATGTATATCCTTTAAGCAGTTCTGTATGTGAAAGTTTTTTTCAATGTGGAAAATGATTCTATCTACTACCTCTATTTGCCTTAAAAGCTCCATATTTTTGTAACCACTCCTTTTCCAAGAATTTTATTCTACCCCAATTAAATGTATAAATCATTGAAAAAAGTCACAATTCCTCATTAAAAACTAAATGTTCTTAATTTTCTGCAACTAACGACATAATAAGACACTCTCCTAATTCCCTATTATTAACAAATACACAAAAAAGAGTGCGCTCATTATAATAATGAGGCACTCTTTTTATTAGCGTTGGCGGTCTTTGAATACACGTTCCATATCGCGCTTAGCTTCTTTTTGACGCATATCATTGCGCTTGTCGTAATCCTTCTTACCTTTACCAGTTCCGATAAGAAGTTTGGCATAGCCGTCTTTAATATACATTTTTAGTGGAACAATCGTATAGCCATCTCGTTTTACCGCGCCGACAAGCTGACCAATTTGCTTCTTATGTAAGAGCAGCTTACGTTCGCGGAGTGGGTCGTGATTGAAGCGATTTCCTTGTTCAAAAGGGCTGACATGCATATTAATAATCCACGCTTCGCCGTTTCGTAGACGCACGTAAGAATCCTTTAATTGAACCCTGCTTGCGCGAACTGCTTTAATTTCAGTCCCAGTTAGCACCATACCCGCTTCGATTGTTTCTTCTATGAAATAATCATGATTCGCTTTTTTGTTTTGTGCTATTACTTTACCTGCGCCTTTTGCCATTAGTAACACCCCTTAGAAAAGAGCTAGGATTTCGAACATCGATCCTAGCTTCATACATTATTTCTTCTTTTTGTTCTTTTTCTTTTTCCCTTTAGCAATGCCTTCATAGAACTTTGGCTTGTCGTCTGATTTACCATCTTTTCTACGACCGCGTGGATCACGTTCATCGGAACCGCTACTTCTTTTCGCTTTTGCCGGACGCTCTTTGCTGGCTCCGCGCGACTTGCTATCACGTTTTTCACCTGTTCGCTCTGGACGGCGCTTTTCTTGACGGCCTGCATGAATGACTCTTGCAGTTGGCTTTCTAAATGGTCGTGCATTCGAAATCATATCCACAATTTCAAAGTCTACAGAAGATTCTTCAATCACTACATTGGCAACGCGAATTTTCACTTCATCACCAATACGGAATTGGCGTCCAGTGCGTTCGCCAATCATCATCAATGAGCGATCGTCAAAACGGTAGTAGTCATCAGCCATATTTGAAATATGCACGAGACCTTCTACTGTATTTTCTAGCTCCACAAAAATTCCGAAGTTTGTAACGGAAGAAATAATTCCATCAAATTCTTCACCAATTTTATCGGACATAAACTGCGCTTTTTTCAGTGAATCTGTATCACGTTCTGCTTCTACTGCACGGCGTTCACGACTTGATGTATGATCCGCAATATCATCCATCGCTTGACTCCACTGGAATACCGTTTCCTTCGATGTATCGCCATTAATTAAATACGTGCGAATTAAACGATGCACGATTAAATCTGGGTAGCGTCGAATTGGTGAAGTAAAGTGCGTATAGAAATCCGTCGACAAGCCGAAGTGACCAAGTGATTCTGGATAATACTTTGCCTGCTGCATTGAACGCAGTAACATCGTCGAAATAACCGGCTCTTCTGGTAATCCTTCAATTGCTGTAATAATTTCTTGTAACGCTTTCGGATGAACCGAATTGCCCGAACCTTTAATGACTAAGCCAAAATTCGTCACGAACTCAAAGAAACGCTGTAATTTTTCAGGCTTCGGATCTTCGTGAATACGATAAATAAATGGAAGTTCCATATGGTGGAAATGTTCCGCAATCGTTTCATTGGCCGCTAACATAAATTCTTCAATCAAACGCTCGGCAACTGTGCGCTCACGTAAAACGATTTCAGTTGGCCAGCCATCTTCTGATACAAGTACTTTCGATTCTTTGAAGTCAAAATCAATGGCACCGCGCGACATACGTTTATTGCGCAACACTTGTGCAAGCTCCGCCATATCTTTAAACATCGGCACTAAATCGGCATAACGCTCCATTAGCTCTGGATGTTCATCTGGCTGCTCTAAAATCTGGTACACATCCGTATACGTCATGCGCTCTGTTGTATTGATAACACTTTGGAAAATGTCATGCTTAATCACATGCCCACTGCCATCAATCGTCATTTCACATGATAATGTTAAACGATCAAGCTGTGGATTTAATGAACAGATTCCATTCGATAAACGATGTGGAATCATTGGAATAACACGGTCGGTTAAGTACACAGATGTTGCACGCTCATACGCCTCGATATCAAGGACCGAACCTTGTGTCACATAATAGCTAACATCCGCAATGTGAACACCTAGCTTATACGTGCCATCTGCATTTTTAACGACAGTAACCGCATCATCTAAGTCTTTCGCATCTGCGCCGTCAATTGTCACGATCACTTCATTACGTAAATCACGACGATCAACTAAATCCTGTGCTGAAATTTCATCCGTTACTTCCGTTGCCGCTTTCACGACCTCTTCAGGAAACTCTGGTGGAATATCGTATTTATAAAGAATCGATAAAATGTCCACACCTGGATCATTTCGATGACCTAAAATTTTTGTAATCATACCTGTAGCCGATTTTGTTTCATCTGGCCAATGCGTTACTTCTGCAACAACTTTATGACCATCTACTGCACCTAAAGTATCTTCCTTGGCGATAAAAATGTCCATGTTGAGCTTTTTATCATCCGTCACGACAAAGCCAAAGCCGCGATTTGCTTGGAACGTACCGACAAATGTTGTTTTGCTGCGTTCTACTACTTTTGTAATTGTACCTTCACGGCGATCACCAGAAGTCTCTTTTAACACACGGACTAATACGATGTCGCCATTTAATGCCCCATTAATTTCATACGGTGGAATGAAGATATCATCCATACCTTGTTCTTCCGGTGCCACGAAGCCGAATCCTTTCGCGTGTCCGATAAAGCGACCGCGCATTAAATTCATGCGTTCTGGCAATCCGTATCGATTGGAACGAGAGCGAACAATATGGCCCTGTGCTTCCATTTTAACGAGTGTTTTAACGAGTTCGCGGAAATCATCCGCTTCCTCTAATTCAAAAGCTTCCTCAATTTCAGAAACTGTCATTGGGTTATAATCCTCTTCTTTCATAAAAGAAAGGATTCGCGTTTGAAAATCATTGTTTTGAGTCATTTTTTACCCTCCTTTGAACAGAAAATATCTATCTAATCATTAGACTGTCCAATCTAATGAATTAAAAAACGTAAGAACCTCTTCATGTAGCTGATCTCTTTCTTTACCAAGTGTAATGACATGCCCAGATTGCTCAAACCATTTCAACTCTTTTTGGATCGATTCCACACCATTATAAATAATATTTGCTGATTGTGGATCAATGACCTGATCTTGACGTGATTGTACGACCAAAATCGGGGCATATAACAGATCAATGGACTGTCGCACTTCTTGAATAAGTTGCTGCAACTGTGGTAAAGAAGCCATTCCTCTATTTTTGAGCGCTTCTATTTCTAGTTCTATTTTCTGTTCATTTTTACCTTCTTGTTTTTTATATTGTTGTGCATATTCGATGACACCTTGCAACATTAGATCGGTTGTGCGCATCGTCATCGGTGAACACATTGTAATAACGCCCTTTACTGGCTGTTGCAGTGCTAATTTTAATGAAAAAACGCCACCTAACGAAAGTCCCGCAACGGCGATTTCTTCATAGCCTGCTTGTTTTAATGTATCGTATCCAGTTATGACGTCTTGCCACCAATCTTCGGGACTTGTGACAATCAGTTCTTCTGGCGGTACACCATGCCCTTTATAATGAGGTGCATGAGAAGTATATCCATTTTTCTCTAAAAAGCGACCAAGTATTCGTACATCTGCAGAACTTCCTGTAAAACCATGTAATAATAAAACAGCCCGTGGACCTGCTTCAAATAAAAATGGTGCAGACATTGCCTTTTTCATCACAATTGCTCCTGTCAATATGTTTCCTTAGAAAAATACGATTCATGCATTACTGCAGAATCGCGATCTTCCTAATCTGGATAATTCTATTATACGTTTTTTTGCTGCGGAACTAAAAGAAAACGCCCAACCATGCATGGTGCTCGGTTAGGCGATTGATTTCATTCGATTAGAATTTTGTAATAGCTAATGCTAATACGAAGAATAAAACAGCAAGAACAATCGTGATACGGTGTAATACTAAATCCATCCCACGAGCTTTCTGTTTACCGAATAGTTGCTCAGCCCCACCTGAAATGGCACCTGATAAACCAGCACTTTTACCTGATTGTAATAATACAATAACGATTAAAGATAAAGCTACGATAATAAGTAATACTGTAAATATTGTATGCATTTGCTCCACCTCCTAGACACGGACGTTACAATACATAATAGTATATCAAATTCATTGTGTGCTGACAATATATCATTGACGTTGCGAACCATTTTTTGTATGAATTCTTTATTATTTGCTCGTGCTAGGATGTAATTGTTGCGCTTTCTTATATCGACTTAAAGGGTCCTCCACGCTATCAATTGATCCTTTTCCGGACTCCTGCTTTCTTTCATACGTGCAATATACGATTTCAGAATAATGTCCAACATCACTATACAGTTGAATGGCAATAGAATCCTGTGCTAATAATGCAGTTTCTAGCACTTCAAATTGAAATTGATTTTTTTTGGTAATTGGAATTTTTGCCTGATAACCAAATTCTAAAAATTCCTTTTGCCCACTTAATTTAAAGCGAATCGAATAATTGGCCGCTACTTTTTTTGCGTTGGATTCGTCGATTTCACCTTTTACAATGATGCTTTCGCTCGCAACATTATATGTAAATTGTACTTTTTTCGGCGCAGGCAAGGCATTTTTCTTATCCTCAAGCTGCTGGCGTTTTTTTATTTTTCGAAGGGCTTTTTTCGTTTTTGAGTTTTTATTATCCTCATTTAGATTTTGCTGCGTGTCTTCATTCTGGTTTGGGTTGGATTCACTTTCTAAATCTACATTTTCTTCTACATATTTAATCACTAATACCCCTCCTAAATTATCCCTTTTTAATAGTATATAGATTATACTATTAATTGAAATGGTTATTTTGAAACTTCTTTTTACGTCATAATAGATTTTATATGCTACATTTCCACTGAATATACGTCAATTGAATCAGTTTGTATAACTTTTACAAACATTGTACAGTAAAGTTGGAGGTGAAAAAGACTAATTCAACCACACCACACAAGTTTAAACTCTCATAAGTTGCTCGCCCCTCTATTTTCCACACTACTAGAAATGGAGGATTTTGTTGATGCAAATTAATCAAAAATCTTTACACTATCTTTTTATAGAGTCACTCGCAAATCGCTTGAAGAAAGATGATTTAGATACGGCCGCTGTCAAAGATGAATTTTATCGTTTGGAAGCTGGTCTTGCTGGTGAAATGAAACTTCAGCAAATTTTGACGGAGTATTCATTTAAGAATGATGCCCAAATCATTTACAATTTTGAATGTAAAAATGAAAAAGGTTCTACCCATCAAATGGATGCCCTCATTTAACACCTAGATTTATTCTGATCCTCGAAGTGAAACAAATTGCTGGCACCCTCTTCTACAAACCTGCACAACATGAATTTTATCGGATTCAAGATGATGGCATTCATGAAAATTTCCCCAACCCATTCGATCAAGCGTATCGACATCAGCTTTTTTTAGAAAACCTTTTTGCCTCATGGAAATTGGCTATCCCCATACTTTATACGGTTGTTATTGCTAACTACCGTGAAAAATCAGACAATTCTCTTCAAAATTCCCCGATTTTCCACATTAGTGGGCTCCCAAGCTTTTTAGAAAATTTAAACAAGCGTTTTCCGGTGAAGTCGGGCAATTTGTCATTCATTCGCGCGAAATTAGATGCTCTTTATTTCCGATTACCTCCGCGTCGAACAGTGGAAAGTAGCCGTTTGCGCCGAGGTGTACTTTGTAGGGAATGCAAATATTTACATGCGATGCAATATAAACATGGGAGTTGGATTTGTGCGGTCTGTCATTTTAAAAGTAAAAATGCATTAAACGAAACGCTCTTTCATTATCGCATGCTAATTAAACCTCATATTACTAACCGGGAATTTCGTGAGTTTGTGGGGATTTATTCGATACATGCTGCTTCCAAATTATTGATGCGCCTCGGTTTAGAGAAGGTCGGTACGGGGCGTGGCACGTATTATATTATCCCGGAAAATATTTTAGGCGAGGAGGATTAGAGTGAAGTAAGTAATTGCGTTTTGAATTAGATGCGTGGGGTTGTGAGATTGGGGTTAGGGGATGAAATTGGCTAGTTTAGCAACTCATTTGGCTAGTAAATCATAGTTTGACTAGTTCCTACAGTAAATCGGCTAGTTAGTATCTTAAGTTGGCTACTTTACGATGATTCTTGGCTAGTTTCACACAGTTTTTGGCTAATTACTCCGCCCCCACTCACTTTCATCCAAAAAAACACTCAAACAACGGACCACTATCTCCCGTGTTTGAGTGCTTCTAAAAAGAACAAATTATTTAATATTATAGAAAGAATTCAATCCTTCATAACGTGCAGTTGCACCTAGTTGGTCTTCGATGCGTAATAATTGGTTGTATTTTGCAACGCGGTCAGTACGAGAAGGTGCACCTGTTTTGATTTGACCAGCGTTTGTTGCTACTGCGATGTCTGCAATAGTAGCGTCTTCTGATTCGCCTGAACGGTGAGAGATAACTGCTGTATAGCCAGCGCGTTTCGCCATTTCGATTGCTTCGAATGTTTCAGTTAATGTACCGATTTGGTTTACTTTAACTAAAATTGAGTTACCCACGCCTTGCTCGATACCTTGTGCAAGTTTAGCAGTGTTTGTAACGAAAAGATCGTCACCTACTAATTGTACGCGGTTACCGATGCGCTCTGTTAATAATTTGTGACCAGCCCAGTCATTTTCATCTAAACCGTCTTCGATTGAGATGATTGGGTATTTAGAAGTTAATTCTTCGTACCAAGCAACCATTTCTTCTGAAGTACGAACTACGCCTTCACCTTTTAAGTGGTACTTGCCGTCTTCTTTGTTAAATAACTCTGAAGCTGCTACATCCATTGCTAAACGAATTTCTTCGCCTGCTTTGTAACCTGCTTTTTCGATTGCTTCTAAAATAACTATAATCGCTTCTTCGTTTGAACCTAGGTTTGGAGCAAAACCGCCTTCATCGCCAACAGCTGTGTTGTAACCTTTTTCTTTTAATACCGCTTTTAAATGGTGGAAAATTTCAGTACCCATACGTAATGCATGTTTGAAGTTTTCAGCACCTACTGGCATAATCATGAACTCTTGCACGTCTACGTTGTTATCCGCGTGCTCACCACCATTGATGATGTTCATCATTGGAACTGGTAATTGTTTTGAGTTGAAGCCACCAAGGTATTGGTATAATGGCACATCCAGGTAATCTGCTGCTGCATGTGCAACGGCCATAGATACACCAAGAATTGCATTGGCACCTAATTTACCTTTGTTTTCAGTACCGTCAAGTGCGATTAACGCTTGGTCAATTACAACTTGGTCTAATACTGAATATTGGTTTTCTAATTCTTCAGCGATTAGCGTGTTAACATTTTCAACAGCTTTTTCAACGCCTTTACCTAAATAACGGCTTTTGTCGCCATCGCGTAATTCTACTGCTTCATATTCACCAGTTGATGCACCAGATGGCACGATTGCGCGACCGAATGCTCCTGATTCTGTAAATACTTCTACTTCTACTGTTGGGTTACCGCGAGAGTCTAAAACTTCACGAGCATATACTTGAGTAATAAATGGCATAATAAAAATCTCCTCTTTAAGTAAAATTAATATGTTTCATAAGCTATATAATTAGCCAAAATCAAAACTAGTCTTGATTCTTTGGCAAAATTAACGATTTCCCTATCATTTCAACAGGCTGTTCAATTGCTAATAATTGTAGCATTGTAGGCGCTAAGTCCGCTAAAACGCCATCTTGATGTAACACAACCCCCGGCTCCGTCACAATAACAGGCACTGGATTTGTCGTATGGGCTGTCATCGGGTTATCATCCAATGTTACGACCTCATCTGAATTTCCGTGGTCCGCTGTAATAATTGCTTTACCACCTTTTGCAATAATCGCATCTACAACTTTCCCTAAGCATTCATCTACAACTTCAATTGCTTTGATCGTAGGTTCTAACATGCCTGAGTGTCCAACCATATCCGGATTCGCAAAGTTTAAAATGATTGCATCAAATTGATCCGCTGCAATTGCTTGAAGCAGTGCATCTGTCACTTCATAAGCACTCATTTCAGGTTGTAAGTCATATGTCGCTACTTTTGGCGAAGCGATTAAAATACGCTCTTCCCCGTCAAAAGTTGCTTCACGGCCACCGCTCATAAAGAATGTTACGTGTGGATATTTCTCCGTTTCGGCAATGCGCAATTGCGTTTTACCTGCCTTCGAAATGACTTCACCCACTGTATTATCGAGGTTGTTCGATTGGAACGCAACACTTGCATGCACCTCATCACTATAATGCGTGAATGAGATGAATTTTACGTTCGATGGCTGCTTGTCTGAAAGCTCAAAACCTGCAAAGCTTGCATTCGTAAATACTGTTGAAAGCTGAATGGCGCGGTCAGGGCGGAAATTAAAGAAGATAACCGCATCATTTGTATCAACAGTTGCAACAGGCGCGCCATCTTCTGTAATGACAAACGGTTGAACAAATTCATCATATACCGTTTGTTCGTATGATGATTCTACACCTGCTAATGCAGAAGTAGCCGTTTGACCGATGCCATCTACTAACGCTTTATACGTTAGTTGTACACGTTCCCAACGTTTATCACGGTCCATTGCGAAATAGCGACCATGAATACTCGCAAATTTACCAATGCCGATTTCCGCCATTTGCTTTTCGGTTTCTGTAATATAGTCACGTGCAGTCGCAGGACCAACATCACGACCATCTAGGAAACCATGGACATATACCTCTTCCAAACCATTTGATTTTGCTAATTTTAACAAAGCAAACAAGTGTTCATAATGACTATGAACGCCACCATCTGAAAGTAAGCCCATTAAATGAAGCTTTGAGCCCTGTGCTTTTGCATGCTCAATCGCAGCTAAAAACTGTTCGTTATGGAAGAAGTCTCCCTCACGAATGGATTTATTAATGCGCGTTAAGTTTTGATAAACAATGCGTCCAGCACCAATGTTTAAGTGCCCCACTTCAGAGTTCCCCATTTGTCCTTCTGGTAATCCTACTGATTCTCCACTCGCTGTTAATGTTGCATGCGGATAAACGTTCCAGAAACGATCAAAATTTGGTTTATTTGCTTGTGCTACAGCGTTTCCCTTTACTTCATCGCGAAAGGCAAAGCCATCTAAAATAATTAAGGCAACGGGTTGCTTAGGCATTTGCTGCTGCCTCCAATAATTTTAGATAAGAATCGGCTTGCAAGCTTGCACCGCCAACAAGTGCACCATCAATATGTTCTTTCCCTAAAAGTTCTTCAATATTTTCAGGTTTTACACTTCCACCATATTGAATACGAATCGCTTGTGCTGTTTCCACACCGTATAATGTTTCCACTACATTACGAATCGCACCACATACTGCATTGGCATCATCTGCTGTTGCTGTTTTACCTGTACCGATCGCCCAAATTGGCTCATATGCAAGTACCATATGTTCCACTTCTGTTGGTGTAAAACCTTCTAAAGCTTTTATAATTTGGCCCGCTACTTTTTGCTCTGTGGCACCTGCTTCACGTTCTTCCAGTGTTTCTCCGCAGCAAATAATTGGTACGATACCATGGTTTAATGCCGCGCGTACTTTTTTGTTCACCGCTTCATCTGTTTCATTGAACATTTCACGACGCTCTGAATGGCCTAAAACACAGTAATCTACTTGAATATTTGCAAGCATTGCAGGGCTAATTTCCCCTGTAAATGCGCCTTCATCTTCAAAGTGCATGTTTTGTGCAGCAATCGCTAATGAAGAATCCTCTGCTGCCACTACTAACGTTGGTAAGTATAGTGCAGGTGCACAAATAACTGCATCTACTTTATCTGGAGATGGAATCGCTTGCTGAATCGCTTCAACAAAGTCAACCGCCTCATCAAATGATTTATACATTTTCCAGTTTCCTGCTACGATTGGTTTTCGCATCAAAAAATCCCTCCATCTATTATTTATCGTTTAAAGCCACAATACCTGGTAATTGTTTACCTTCCATTAATTCAAGAGAGGCACCGCCACCCGTTGAAATGTGGTTCATTTGTGATGCTACGCCGAATTTTTCTACTGCCGCCGCTGAGTCACCGCCACCGATAATTGTATAGCCCGCTGTTTTTGCCATCGCATCTGCAACTGTTTTCGTACCGTTTGCAAACTTATCGATTTCAAATACACCCATAGGTCCGTTCCAAATGATTAAATTTGATTTGTGAATCACTTCTGCATATTTTTCAGCCGTTTTCGGTCCGATGTCTAAGCCCATCCAGTCAGCTGGAATCGAATCGATTGCAACAACTTGTGTATCCGCATCTTTTGAAAATTCATTCGCTATAACAGCATCGACTGGCATATGTAACTCGACACCTTTTGCTTTCGCTTGCTCGATAAAGCTTTTTGCTAATTCGATTTTATCTTCTTCTAATAAAGATTTTCCGATATCATGACCCATTGCTTTTACAAATGTGAATGACAAACCGCCACCAATAATTAAATGGTCTACTTTATCTAATAAGTTCTCGATTACGTCGATTTTATCCTTTACTTTTGCGCCACCAATAATCGCTGTAAATGGACGCTCAGGATTTGATAACGCTTTTCCAAGGACATCTAATTCTTTTTCCATTAATAAACCGGAAACAGCTGGCACAAATTTTGCGATGCCTTCTGTTGAAGCATGTGCACGGTGCGCTGCGCCAAATGCATCATTAATATAAAGGTCTGCTAACTTTGCAAAGCTTTCTGCTAAAGCTGCATCATTTTTTTCTTCGCCTTTATGGAAGCGTACATTTTCAAGTAGCACGATGTCGCCCTCTTGCATGTTGTTTACTGCCGCTTCAACCGCTTCACCAATTGATTCATCTAGTTTTGTTACAGGCTTGTTCATTAATTCTGCAAGACGCACACCAACTGCTGTTAAACGCAACTCTTCATTTACTTCGCCTTTAGGTCGACCTAGGTGAGAAGCTAAAATAACTTTTGCACCGTTTTCAACTAGTTGCTGAATTGTCGGAATCGCTGCACGAATACGCGTTTCGTCTGTAATACGCCCAGCTTCCATTGGTACGTTGAAATCCACACGTATGAATACGCGTTTCCCTTTAACTTCTACATCGTTCATTGATTTCTTTAAAAACATAAAGAAAATCCTCCTTTAATTCGTATCGGATATTTCTAATTTCGTTGCTATGCAAATTCTCATTAAGAATAGTATCAAAATTTAATATCACTTGTCGTTGTTACGCTCTATATTTTTCCATTACTTATTTTTATTCCATGTTAAAAAAAGAGCGGTTAGGTAATCCCTTCCGCTCTATACCCTCATATATTATAATGGTTGCTTCTTTTAAAGGCTATACTTTTTATGACGAATAACATGCAATATGTCACACTTTTTCTTCATTCGACATTAAGGTATGACACATTTAAACTTATTTTTCATTTAACCCTTGTTCGACAATGTATAAAGCTAAGTCCATTAACCGTGTTGAATAGCCGATTTCATTATCATACCAAGATACGACTTTGACCATGCGATTTTCCATGACCATTGTTGAAAGACCGTCAATTGTCGATGATGCTGGATTACCATTATAGTCAATCGACACAAGTGGCAATTCATTGTATGCTAAAATGCCTTTTAATTCGCCTTCTGATGCTTCTTTAAAAGCGGCGTTGATCGATTCACGTGTCACATCTGTATTAAGCTCTGCTACTAAGTCCACACATGATACATTCGGTGTAGGAACACGCATTGAGAAGCCATCTAACTTTCCTTTTAACTGTGGTAATACTTGCGAAACGGCTACCGCTGCACCTGTTGAAGTTGGAATCATAGACACTGCGCCTGCACGTGCACGACGTGGGTCTGAGTGTGGGAAGTCTAAAATGCGTTGATCATTCGTGTATGAGTGAATCGTTGTCATCATACCGCGTTTAATCCCGAATTTTTCATCCAATACTTTTGCAAATGGTGCTAAACAGTTTGTCGTACAAGAAGCATTGGAAATTACATCCTGCGACGGATCATATTGTGTATGGTTGACGCCCATTACAAATGTTGGCATATCGCCTTTTGCAGGTGCTGATAAAATCGCCTTTTTAGCACCAGCTTCAATATGCTTCGACACTTCTTCCATCGAACGCCATCTACCTGTACATTCCAATACAACGTCTACACCGAGTTCACCCCATGGTAATTTCGCTGGATCTGGCTCCGAGTATACTTGAACACGTTTGCCGTTGACGATAAATGCATTGTTTTCAGCTTCTACATTTGCATCGTATACACCGTGAACAGAATCAAATTTCAATAAATGTGCTAACTGACCTGCATCTGTTAAGTCATTAACCGCAACTACTTCAAATTCTTCATGTTTCATCGCCTCACGGAATACTAAACGTCCGATTCGACCAAATCCATTAATTGCTAATTTTAATACCATGTGTAATTCCTCCAGTTAAATATATTTATTATTTAATCAGTCTGCTCTTGAGTCAGTTTATGGCCGAGCACACCGTAAAAAACTCACTTAATTTTGGCAATAATTTCATTTGCCGTTCGTTCATCTGTAATAAATGTTGTCTGGCAGGTGGCATTTTTAAAATACGCTTGAATTGCGATCGCTTTATTAATACCTGCCGCAATCGCAATAATATGCTGTGCCTTTTTTACTTGTTCGAGCTGAATGCCAATCGTTCGAATATGGTGAACAATTTCGCCAACCTCGTTGAAATAATAGCCAAAAGCTTCACCAACAGCCCCTTTTTCTTCTAATAGTTGCTGCTCTTTTGGAGAACTATTGCGCCTGATGGCCATCTCTTGCGCCGCGCCAATGCCGTGAACAACGATATCGATTCCTTCATATAAAGCCATCATCTCTTGGATCATCGGCTCACTTTTCATCGCTTGATACGCTTGCTCACTTAAATGTTCTGGTAAAAATAATGTGCGATACGTTGCGTTACATGCTTGTGCGAATTTCGCGACGACTGTATTTGCCTGGAAGCTCATTTCGTCGCCCATACCACCACGTGCTGCAATAAAGCATGCCGAATTGAGCGGAGATGTCGGCGATAAGAAATCACCAATTGCTGCAACGGAATTTCCACCCGTAACCGCAATATTGCATTTTTCACGTGCGTGTTGCGTAATGATTTTCGCGCCTTCTTTGCCTAATACATTTTTAACAGATGCATCTTCTTCAACATTACCGGGAATGATAATAACCCGTTCAATTTTATAAAGCTTTGCGAGTTGCTGCTCTTTCACTGTTATACCCGATATTTCTTGAAATAATGCTTTAAGCTGTTCTAATATGCTATACCCTTGCGCCGAGCAAATCATACCCTTTTGTTGAATGACAATTAGTTGTTGCTCACTTAAAACATCTGTTTCATTGCGCACTTCTCGTTCTGTCCATTGCAGCTGCTCTGCTAAAGCTCTTCTACCAATTGGACCGTACATCTCAATTGCTTGTAAAACACGAAATCGTTTTCTAAAAATCTGATCGATTTCTGGCATTAACTTACGCCCTGCATCCAAAAAAGAGCTTTTGTCCAAAAAACCACCTACTAACTATCCATTGGACACTTTTTGTCCCTGCTACCATTTTTATGTCCCGCTTGGTGCAAAAAAAATATTTCCTAACCACAGTATAAAGGATAGCCGAATTTTCTGCAATTATTTTTTATTAAATCTGTTCATATTTTATCGTTTAGGCGCTAATTTTTGTCACTTAGCGCCAGCGTTAATGTTGGGTAATCCAACCGTCCAAATTGAATAACATCCCCGTTAAACTCTACAACCGGAATCATTACCATAAACTTTTCGTGCAATG
This sequence comes from Solibacillus cecembensis, assembly GCF_050272495.1. Lineage (NCBI taxonomy): Bacteria > Bacillati > Bacillota > Bacilli > Caryophanales > Caryophanaceae > Solibacillus > Solibacillus cecembensis. The sequence goes on from NZ_JBNNMF010000004.1 coordinate 164,952, forward strand.
CATCATTTTCTTCAATATTGATTTGTTCAATTTGAAATGGAATATCTTCTTGAACTAATTTCAATATTTGCAGCCCTTCCACACATAATTCGCAATTTGGTCTGGAATAAAATTGTACAATCATTTTTGATGTCTCCTTGCTACGTTTAAAATTCAAAACACTTACTAAGGTAAATATCAATTATACCTTAGTAAATGTTCGTTTTCTTACAAACTTAAAATTTACGTCCCGCTCCGCCACCTGATGAACTGCCTCCACCAAAGCCTCCAAAACCTCCGGATGAGCGACCACCACCGCCAAAGCCGCCAGTTGAGAATCCACCCGCGCGGTAAATGCGTCTTGCTGCTCGTCTACGGCCACCAGGACCACCGCCACCAAATTTACTAAGACTTAAATAAATGATAACGATAAAAATGATGAGTGCAATCGGCCAATCATCATCCTCATTAATGGGTTTCACCAAATCGGCGCCACCTGCATCTCCACCCATTTCCTCATAGAAAGTGCTAAAAATGTTGGCAAATGCATTCGTATAATCTCCATTTTCTAAATAAGGCATCATATACGTGTCAACCATGCTCCCTAGCAACCCATCTGGATAATCTCCTTCTAAGCCTTCACCGACCGAAATCCAAACATCATTTTTTCCAGGTCCTTGATCCGTCGTCGCAAAAATGAGCATCCCATTATTTAACTTCTCATCTCCAATGCCCCATTTACGAATTACTTCTGTACCAAATTCATAAGGCGCCAAATCGCCAATCGTATCAATCGTCATCATGACAATTACATTACCTGTTGAACCTTCCAAAGCCTTTGCTGCTCGAATCAAATTTTGCTCCACATCATCCGAAATGACATTGGCTTTATCATAAACGTACGAATTGTATGCAGGTTTTTCCGGAATTGCTGCCATTATCGTCAACGGCATAACGAGCATACATACTATGATTGAAACTAAAAATCTCATATCATCCCCCCTTCCCTTACAGTGACTTGACCATATACTTAATCGTTACTTCCAAAATCAACAGTCGGTGATTCTTCCACACCCTCTTTAATTTCAAAATACGCTTTTTTCTCAAAGCCAAACATTTTTGCGATTAAATTGCCTGGAAATGTTCGAACATTATTATTAAACTGCTGGACCGTCTCGTTATAATCTTTTCGAGCAACTGCCAAACGATTTTCCGTTCCTGCCAGTTCATCCATTAAGCGTGTAAATTGAACATCCGCTTTTAAATCCGGATATTTTTCCACAATAACAAGTAAACGTGCTAATGCTGCTGATAGTTCATTATTTGCAGTTGCTGTTTGTTCAACAGTGCCAGCATTTCCGTAATCTGTGCGCGCCTTCGCAATTTGTGTAAAAATCCCTTCTTCATGTGCTGCGTAACCTTTTACTGAATTGACTAAATTGGGAATTAAGTCAAACCGTCTTTGCAACTGATTTTCCACTTGTGCCCAAGAAGCATCAATTTGTTCTTCACCTTCTATTAATTTATTGTATTTTGGAATAGTGAACATTGCTACAATTCCAATGACTGCAATAATTACAAGTACTGTCACTAATGCATTGCCTTTATTATTTTTTATCACAAAAAATCCCTCTTTTCCTTCTTAATTCATTTTCGTTCATGCATATTTTTTTTACTAATTGCCACAATAACGTTGTACGAAAATTTTGTTATGGAGGTTATTATATGCATACTCAATCTTCCCAATCTCAAGACAATCCCATGCCACTTTCGATGAATCACGGTGCGCACGAGCTATTTGACGCACATGAGGTCTTAGGTTCAATGATTGCTGGTCTCAATCAATATGTACTATTAAGAGATCAAGTACAAGACCAAGAGCTCCTTACCATTATGGACCGTCAGTATGCGTTTATGCTCGATGAATACAATATTACGATGGAGGCATACAAAACCGGGCACGACCCACAGCATCCGACACGAAGCTATAATATGCAAATGGGCAATGACTTCACTTATGGGCTGAAACCTGGCGAACCGAAAAAGCCGATACAAACACCAAGTGAAATTTGTGACGGCGTTATTTCTGGTTTCATGCTTGGCTGTCATAAAACTAGTGCTACCGGAAAAACGTCTGCTGCACTCGAAGCAACAAACCCCGTTTTACGTCGCGTTCTCCAAGATTCCGTGGCCAACTGTATTGAAATGGCCTACGAAATTTCACTTTACCAAAACAAAAAGGGTATTTACCAAGTCGCACAACTTGCACAAGCCGATATGAACACGATGCTCAATATGTACGGACAAGCGCAACAAGCGAAAAATATGCCAAACTAAAAGAGGAAAAAATGCCGCCTTACTTTATTTCAGTAAGGCGGCATTTTTAATTTAATTTTGAAAGAGCAGTATACACTAGTATATGCCGCTAAATGTTTATAATACTTTGCCTAAAAACGCTTTTGTACGTTCGTTTTGCGGATTGCCAAATATATCTTTTGGATGACCTTCTTCTACAATATAGCCACCATCCATAAATAATACGCGGTCGCCCATTTCACGTACAAAGCCCATCTCATGTGTCACGACAACCATTGTCATGCCTTATTTTGTTAATTTCCCCATAACTTCTTTAAGATTTACAAAAAAAACGCAACACATGGATTAGATGTGTTACGCTCGAAAGTTAATTTTAAGTTTAAAAAGATTGAGTTTAGGATAAAATGAATCGGTACAGTGATTATCTTATCCCTTAAACCTTCAACCCCCATTGTTGATGATAGCCCAATCAATTACGCCTAGCCTATCTCTACAATTGGTATATATAAGTATATTAAAACAGTAAAATGGTGCCCATAAAAGGCATAACAGTATAGCTACTTAAATAAATACATAGCTTTTGTTCGTTGTCGAAAAAAGTCGATTTTTCTTACAACAAATGTAATATGTATAAATGTACTAATTATTGAGGTTTTTTTCAAGCGAATTCAATTATTTTTAGAAAGATATTTAAGTTTGTGAACTTTCGGTTAAAACTTAAGGGAAGTTATAATGGTCTACACTATTTGCAGGTCAAAAATAATGTGTAATATCGCTTCATTTTTAACGTTTTCTCGAAAATACATTTGCAAAGAGTAAATCCCCCTAAACGCTGATAGCTCAACATTTAGAGGGATTTATATATAATTATTACTAGTTCTTTAATAAGTAATTTGGCGCCCTCGGAGGGAATCGAACCCCCAGCGCAAGAACCGGAATCTTACGTGTTATCCATTACACCACGAGGGCTTAGTATTAAAAGGTATAGGCTTCATTATGTTATTAATGGTAAAATGACCACTTCTATTTAATGAAGTATACGACCTTCCTATTATACAAAGGCTTAGCTTATTTTTCAACTACGAAAATCAGACTTTATATTTGACCATCCTTGACTAACACGTGTATTATAGGTATACAGCTGGAATGCATACCTAAATTTCAGCACAAGTAAACGAATTTAGCTTTTAACAGGGGAGGATTTTACAATGAATTTAATTCCTACAGTTATTGAACAAACAAATCGCGGTGAGCGTGCTTATGATATTTATTCACGCTTATTGAAAGACCGTATTATTTTACTAGGAAGTGCCATTGATGACAACGTTTCAAACTCAATCGTTGCACAGCTTTTATTCCTAGAAGCAGAAGATCCAGATAAGGATATTCACCTTTACATTAACTCTCCAGGTGGCTCAATTACTTCAGGTATGGCCATCTATGACACAATGAACTTCATCAAGCCAGATGTTTCAACGATTTGTATCGGTATGGCAGCTTCAATGGGTGCTTTCTTATTATCTGCGGGTGCAAAAGGAAAACGTATTGCATTACCTAACTCAGAAGTAATGATTCACCAACCTTTAGGCGGCGCACAAGGGCAAGCAACTGAAATTGAAATTGCTGCAAAACGTATTTTATTCTTACGTGAAAAATTAAACCGTATCATGGCTGAAAATTCTGGTCAAGATTACGAAACACTTGCGCGCGATACAGATCGTGATAACTTCATGACTGCTGAACAAGCGAAAGAGTACGGTTTAATCGATAAAATTTACGAACGTAGTAACGATTCTAAAAAGTAAAAGATTAAGCTACTAAACTGCCCTTACAATCATTTTCCATGATTGTAAGGGCAGTTTTTTTCTTTCCACAAACAAAAACACAAACAAATGGAATTAACTCATTTGTTTGTGTTACGTAAACTTGCTTGATTAGTCTTCTTTTTCAATTAACACTTGCAATGCATCAAGTGCCTTTTCTTCATCATGGCCTTCTGCTCTTAATGTGACAACTGTTCCTTTTGCCACAGCTAAGCTCATAATACCCATAATCGATTTTGCATTGACCTTTTTATGGTCTTTTTGTAAAAATACATCCGATGTATATCTGTTTGCCTCTTGTACAAATAATGCTGCTTGCCTAGCTTGTAAGCCAGATTTTAGTTTTACTTCAACTTGCTTTTCTACCATATATAAAACTCCCTTTCACAACCGTTCCTTACTCTATATACTTCATCTTATCTAAATTTTCCAAAAAGAACAATCCATGAACACATGAATTATGAAATCGTTCACATTTTATTTGATTACATGCTCTCCGCGACGTATAGCTTCGGCGATTTCATCAATTTTTCGTAAACGGTGATTCACACCAGATTTACTTACGACACCAGTGGATACCATTTCACCCAGTTCTTTTAATGTAACATCTTGATATTCCACACGCAATCTTGCAATCTCACGTAATTTCTCTGGTAACTGATCTAAACCGATTGCATTATCAATATAGCGGATATTTTCTACCTGTCTTATCGCGGCACCAATTGTTTTATTTAAATTAGCCGTTTCACAATTCACGATGCGATTGACACTATTACGCATATCGCGAACAATCCGAACATCCTCGAACTTTAACATCGCTTGGTGTGCACCTACTAAGTTTAAGAAATCAGAAATTTTTTCAGCTTCTTTTAAATACGTAACGAAGCCTTTTTTTCGTTCAATCGTTTTCGCATTCAAATCATAACGGTTCATCAGGTCTGCTAATGCTTCTGCATGCTCTATATATAAAGAATATACTTCTAAATGATAGGAAGATGTTTCTGGATTATTGACTGAACCACCCGCTAAAAATGCCCCTCGTAAATAAGCACGCCTCTGATTATTTTTCTGAATAAATACATTTGAAATCGTATGATTGAGTTCAAATGAGTTCGATAGTATTTCTAAATCTGCTAATAATTCACGGGCTCCATCACGAATACGGCAAATATAAACATTGTTCTTTTTCAAACGCATCTTTTTTCGAACAAGCAATTCTACGGTATATGGATACAGTTTTTTCACAATGGTATAAAGTCTTCTTGCAATCGCGGCGTTCTCCGTTTGCACATCTAAACTGAGCTGGCGATTGGCAAAACTTAATGAACCATTCATGCGAATAAGAGCGGATACTTCTGCTTTTAAGCTGCTGTCATCCGCTTCAATTTGTGTAATTTCTTTTTTCATTTCTGATGCAAATGACATGCGTTGTGTTCCCCCTTTCCTAGCAAACTATGTATACAGACACTTACAAGTTTATTTTTTTGATCCTTATTAATTTTTATTTTGCCCTGTATATTCACAAAGCCAATCTGCTAAATTTTTCGCATCATGACGTACAACACCGTCTTGAATAATAGCGATTTCTTTTTTTATAATTTGAATACCCATTTGTTCGAGTTTCTCGACATCAAATTGCACAGGCTCCGCATTTTCTTCACGGTAATTTTCATAAATAGAAGACGGCAATCTTTTTTCATTTATAAGCATTGCCTCGATAAACGGTTGCCCCACATGTTCATGGATTGCTTCTATATGTTGCGACGCGCTGTAATGAATCGTCTCTCCAAGCTGCGTCATTAAGTTGGCAATATAAATTTTTTGTCCTTTTGCGCGCACGACTGCCTCCCCAATTCCTTTCACAAGTAAGTTAGGGATAATGCTCGTATATAAGCTACCAGGACCAATTAAAATATACTCTGCACGCTCAATAGCATGAATCGCAGCTGGTAATGGCTTCACATTACCTGGCTCTAAATACACGCGCTTAATTGGCGCATGGCCAGACGGAATTTTAGATTCCCCAACGATTTTCGTACCATCGTTTAATTCTGCATGGAGTGTTACTTTTTTATTGGCAGCTGGTACGACTTTTCCATGGACATTTAATACCTTGCTCATCTCAGCAATGGCATGATTAAAATCACCGGTAATTTCCGTTAGAGCAGTCAGCATTAAATTTCCTAATGAATGCCCTTCTAAATCCGCTGATTGAGAGAAACGATATTGAAACATTTGCTCCACCAAAGGCTCTACATCCGATAGTGCTGCGATGACATTTCGGACATCTCCTGGTGGTGGAATATCGTAATCATCGCGCAATCGTCCTGATGAGCCACCATCATCTGCTACGGTTACAATCGCCGTAATATCAAATCGATGCAGTTTTAAACCACGTAAAATCGTTGATAGCCCTGTACCGCCACCAATAACTACAATACGTGTCTTCTTTTTTTTCATTACATCAATCCTTTCTATGATTGATATCTCTATGCGAAATAACGGCGTGATGATTGTTTCCAATGAGCTTACCGAAATATTCCGCTAGTGTCACAGAGCGATGTTGACCACCTGTACAGCCAAATGCAATGACTAACTGTGATTTCCCTTCATCACGATATTGTGGAATCATAAATGTTAATAAATCCGTTAACTTCATAATGAGCTGTTGCGTTTCTTCCGTTGCTAAAACGTAGGAGGAAACTTCTGTTTGCAACCCTGTTTTGTGACGAAGCTCTTCTACATAATATGGATTTTTTAAAAATCTGACATCAAAAACTAAATCCGCATCAATCGGAATCCCATGCTTAAAACCAAATGACATGACATTAATTGAAAATGTAGGACTGCTCATATTCGAAAACTCTGTCGTAATGCGCTCTCGTAATTCACGTGGCTTTAATTTTGAAGTATTAACAACGATTTGTGCTCGTCCTTTTACTTCAGAAAGTAGCTGACGTTCAAGTTGAATCCCTTCAAGTAGTAACCCTTGTGGTCCAAGCGGATGTGCTCGACGTGTTTCTTTATAACGACGAACAAGTGCTGCATCATCTGCATCTAAAAATAAGATGCGCGGCGAAATTTCCTCTTCTTCTAACAAAGTATCGAGGGATTCGATAAGCGATTCAAAAAATTCGCGCCCGCGTAAATCCATCACAACGGCAACCCGTGTAATTTTCTTTGCAGAATCTTTCATTAAGGTTAAAAAGGTCGTTAATAATTCTGGTGGTAAATTATCGACGCAGTAATATCCTAAATCCTCAAAGCTTTGTACAGCAACTGTTTTACCTGCTCCGGACATCCCTGTAATAATAACTAGCTCATGTGTATAGCTTGAACTATTACCCACAAAATCAGCTCCTTTTTTATTGTTCCATTGAATTTTGGATTTTTTCGCTAATTAACTCAAAATCCTTTGTATATTCAAATGTACCATATTGCATGCCACTCTTTAATGCCGCGAATATTAAATTTGTGCGATCCCCAGCAGCCATTGGTAGTGTACTTAAACTATCTATTGAATGCCAGCCAAGCTTACCTTCTCTTGTTTCATCAAACGCGGTACCTTCCACATCTGTTGCGACAAATGTGTAAAGCATCCATTCATCTACTACGTTATCGCCATCCTTTATGACCATAGTGTATGTGCCTTTTAAATGAACATAGTTTGGTGTTAAATTCGTTTCTTCTTGGAATTCACGTACTGCTGATTCATAAATGGATTCTCCTTGCTCCATCTTTCCGCCTGGAGCAACAAACCATCCTCTTCTTGGCTTTTGCAGTAATAACACTTTGCCATCCTTAATCGCCAATAAGTTTGTAATACGTTGCATATTAACACCTCAATCCTTCATTTGATCCTAGCTATATTATACATTGTCAAATGCATTCCGTAAAAGAACGTGCGCAACCAGTTATTTCTATTCAGTAGATGAACGAACTAAACGAGGGCAAAACATCTGACAGATGTCTTTCCATTTCTACAATAAAAAGAGGTTGCTTCCATGATTCTTTACATGGAAACAACCTTAAAAATATTAGAATATCAGGGGGTTAAACAATTACACTCTTAGTTTAACCTATTTATATTTCAATTCGATGACATTTGTATTAAATATTCTTAAAAATTAAACTTTTCTTTCAATTCTTCAATGTAGTGTTGTGCGGTTTGAGCTGCAATACTTCCATCGCCTGTTGCTGTTACGATTTGGCGTAACGTTTTTTCACGCACATCACCTGCTGCATAAATACCAGGTACAGTCGTTTCCATTTGGTCATTTGTTACAATATAGCCTGCATCATTTAAAATATTCAAAGGTCCAAATGGTCCCGTTAACGGAAGCATGCCCACGTATACGAATACGCCATCTGTTAACGCTTCTTTTTCTTCGCCATCTACTGTTGATACTAAAGTTACTTTCCCTACTTTACCATCTACTTCATGAATTTCCTTCACTGTCGTATTCCAAATGAAGTCAATTTTTTCATTGGCAAATGCGCGATCTTGAATAATCTTTTGTGCACGTAATTTATCACGACGGTGTACAATTGTCACTTTGTCAGCAAAACGTGTTAAGAAAATACCTTCTTCTACCGCAGAGTCGCCACCACCGATAACGATTAAGTTCTTTTGTTTGAAAAATGCGCCATCACAAACGGCACAATAACTTACGCCACGTCCGCCAAGCTCTGTTTCACCTGGAATACCTAATTTTTTGTATTCTGCACCAGTTGACACAATAATTGTACGTGTTTTATATTGTTTTTTACCTGAAATAATCGTTTTATATTCTTCACCATCAATAATTTCTGTAACGTCTCCATACGCATATTCTGCACCGAATTTTTTCGCATGATCGAACATTTTTGTAGAGAGCTCAGGGCCTAAAATCGTTTCAAATCCTGGGTAGTTTTCTACTTCTTCTGTATTGGCCATTTGACCACCCGGAATACCACGTTCAATCATTAATGTTGAAAGGTTTGCGCGAGATGTGTACACAGCGGCAGTCATCCCTGCTGGTCCTGCACCAATAATGACTACATCATAAATTTTTTCTTCTGTCATAATAATTCTCCTCTTTCAATTGAAAGGTCAACCCTCACTCAAAAAAATCGAGATGCTGCCTTTTTTTGTGGATTTCTTTATAAATTTTACCAATCGATCAAAACATCCCTTATATCGTATGCCATACATGGTAGAAATTCAATTAAACTGTTTTATTTACTATCTGCAGGAATAAAATCGTAAAGAATATCATTATATTTTGTGAGTGTCGCTGAAGTAATGTTATATTTTTCGGCTATTGTTTTTTTCGTCACATTTTTCTCCAACGCATCATTGTAAGAATACTCGACAGCAGCCGCTAAAGCTGATGTATTTTTAAAGTCGTAACCTTCGTTATAAGCGATTTCACCAATGGCAAACCATGTGCTTAAAATTTGGGCTACTTCACTCGAAATCGACTCATTCGCATCGACAATTTCCTCCGCTACTTTCATAAATCTAAGGAAAAATTTCTCTGCGTTCACTTTTTCATTGAAATCATATTCCAATGCATACGCTAATGACAGTTTTTCTAATTCTGTAAAATTAGATACATTCAACATCGTTGGGTGTGCAACGATTTCTTGCTTATGCGATGATTTTTTCAATAAAAACAAGCCGAGTAAACGACCCGATTCACTTTCATTTGATAATTGGCGAATTAAGAAGTCTCTATGGTTTTCTGTCGTATCTTGATATTTTTCTATGTCACCATCTGCCCAAGGTTCTAAGCCTTCTTTTGTAGGATCTAGTTCCAAAAGGTTTTTCCATGTATGTTGTGCAAATTGCTCGTGTCCTGAAAAATAAGCCGACTGTGCCAGCCAAAAATAAAAGCCCGTATCGCCTTCATAGCCTTTTTTCGCCATCGAACGCAACCATTTAAAAGCTTCCTCGTACTGCCCAATTAGCGCCAATGTTGCACCTAGTTTGTAACGATTTTCCCAGTCATATGGTTGTATTTTTTTTAGCAGCGCTATTAATTCTTCTAACTCGACTGCATTTTCTTCGTAGTAAGCAAAAACTGTTAAATTACAAAGTGCATGTAGGTTGCCGTGATTCTCTCTCAACACTTCATGTAATAATGCTTTTGCTTGCTCTGCTTCACCGATATAAAAATAAGCTAGCGCTAAATTATTATACGCCGTCCAAAGCTGTGGAAATTCTTCAATTACTTGTTCAAGTGCTTCGATCGCCTGCTGAAAATGCCCTTGCTCCATTAAACGTCTCGCTTTTTCCTGTGCAAGCATTTTAGCCGCATCATGCTCGTCCATATCTTGCTCTGTATCTGCCACATAGTCTACGAAATCCAATATTTCCAAGGCGTCTTCATTGTACGCGCCATCCGTTTCCAGTTCTAAATACTGTGCAGCATATTTTTTGGCATCATGAATCAAGCCAAGGCATCCAGAAATTTCAGCTAGCATAAAAATAATTTCTGCTTCATTGGGCTCTTTGCTATACGCTGTATGAATTAATTCGTATGCATGCTCAAAATTTTGTAATTCCATTTCTAAAATACCGTATTGTAGTAACACATGCGCATCATCTGGGCTTAAATCTGCCGCGCGTTTAATATATTTATATGCTTTATCCATCTCATCACGGTCAATTGCCTTTAAAGCTTTGCTATAATAATAATCGCCATTCGGCATAAATGACACGATGTTTGTTGATTTGGCTTGTAATCGTTTATTTTCCAATCAAATTCCTCCGAAACTAGAAAGTTCTTTTCTGTTCCTTTTTTACTTTCAATTATTGTAGTCCTGTTATTTCGACGAAACAAAAAGAATAAGGAACGCATAATTTCACGTCCCTTAATAATTGGTTTTATTATAGCATATTCAACACTAATGTCATAAATTGAACTTTAATGGAGGTTGTTCTCATCACTTAACTTTGCGGTTTGCCCTCATGGCGCTTTTGTAAAACTTCGAGCACTTCGTAAACATCCACTTTCTGCTCTTGAAGCAATACTAAAAGATGGTATAAAAGATCCGCAGATTCCCACTTCACTTCTTCTTTGTCGCGGTTTTTAGCACCAATGACAACCTCTGTTGCTTCTTCCCCAACCTTTTTACAAATTTTATCGATGCCCTTATCGAATAAATACGTTGTGTACGCTCCTTCTGGCATATCGATTTCACGTTGCTTAATGACTTCTACAAGTTGCGGTAAAATACCTACCGAGCCTGTACGAGGGTTTTCTACGATTGTTTCTGTAAAGCACGACGTTGTACCATTGTGACAAGCCGGTCCAGCAGGAATCACTTCTACAACGAGCGCATCTTGGTCACAATCCGTTTTAATAGAAACAACTTGCTGTGTGTTTCCGCTCGTTGCTCCTTTATGCCAAAGCTCTGCGCGTGAACGTGAGTAAAACCATGTTTCGCCTGTTGAAATCGTTTTCGCTAAAGATTCTTCATTCATATAAGCTACTGTTAATACTTCTTTTGATTGTGCATTTTGAACAACGACTGGAACTAAGCCTTGTTCATCAAATTTTACGTTCATCGGACAGGAACTCCTTTTTCTTTTAAATAACTTTTCACTTCTGCTACACTTGTTTCTTTATAGTGGAAAATACTTGCCGCTAAAGCCGCATCTGTATCTATATCTTGCAGCACTGCTCTAAAATGTTCGGCATTGCCTGCACCGCCACTTGCAATGACCGGAACTGTAACCGCATCACGCACTGCCTTTGTTAACGCTAAATCAAAGCCCGCTTTTTCACCGTCTTGATTCATCGACGTCAATAAAATTTCACCCGCACCAAGACGAACAGCTTCCTGCGCCCACTCTACAGCTTGCCAAGTCGTTTTATTGCGTCCGCCATGCGTATACACCATCCATGTACCATCTTCTTCTGAATAACGTGCATCAACGGCACAAACGATGCATTGTGCACCAAAATAATCTGAGCCTTCTTTAATTAATGCTGGTCGCTCTAATGCTGATGTGTTAACCGATACTTTGTCCGCACCAGCACGCAAAATTTTCTTCATATCATCTAGCGTACGAATGCCGCCACCTACTGTAAATGGAATGGCCAAGGTCGCCGCAGTTTCACGTACAACATCCACCATCGTTTTACGTCCTTCATGGGAAGCGGAAATATCTAAAAACACGAGCTCATCAGCACCTTGTTCGTCGTAAAACTTAGCTAATTCAACAGGATCGCCTGCATCACGAAGTCCTTCAAATTGCACGCCTTTTACAACGCGTCCATCTTTCACATCTAAGCACGGAATAATTCGTTTCGTTAACATAATGTCGCCTCCACTCCATTCGCCCATTCACGTAATAAGAAAACACCAAACTGGCCTGATTTTTCTGGGTGAAACTGCATGCCTGTAAAATTATCTTTAGCTACAATTCCTGGCACCGTTACCCCTTCATATTGTGCCGCAGCGATTAATTGTTGCGACACCATATTTGTTACATAAAATGAATGTACAAAATAGACAAATCGATCTTTTGTCAATGTTTTATTTTGTAGCCATTCCGGTGTTTGTTGAAGTGTTAAATCATTCCACCCCATATGCGGAATACGCGAAACCCCTTTAAAACGCTCAATACGTCCTTTGAAAATACCTAAGCCGGTTGTTGGTGTCACTTCATCACTTGCTTCAAATAGAAGCTGCATCCCAAGACAAATACCAAGAAGCGGCTTTTTTGTTTCTTTAATGTAGTTGATTAAATCTGTTTCTTGTAATCTTTTCATCGCATCCGGAAAAGCGCCCACACCTGGTAATACAAGAGCATCTGCCTGATCTAGCTGGGCTTTATCACTTGTCACAATGACTTTCACATTTAAACGCTTCAATGCCTGCTCGACACTAAATAAATTGCCCATGCCATAATCAATTACACCAATTTTCACGTTAACAGCCCCTTTGTGGAAGGCACTCCTTTGACGCGTGGATCTAGTTGAATTGCCTCATCCAGTGCGCGTGCTAATGCTTTAAAAATGGCTTCAATAATATGGTGTGTGTTATGTCCATAAGGTACAATAACGTGTAAATTAATACGGGCTTCTAGTGCAAATTTCCATAAAAACTCATGCACAAGTTCTGTATCAAATGTGCCGACCTTCGCATTTAATGTCGGTTCAATGCGATATTCTAAATGTGGACGATTTGAGCAATCAACAACAACTTGTGCTAATGCATCGTCCATTGGGACAAAGACCGTTCCATAGCGCTTAATGCCCTTTTTATCCCCTAATGCTTCACGGAAAACTTGCCCAAGTACAATGCTAATATCTTCTGCTGTATGGTGATCATCAATCCATGTATCCCCATTCGCAATAATTTTCCCATCAAATAGACCGTGCTTAAAAAACAAATCGAGCATATGATCCATAAAGCCAATGCCTGTCTTAATTTCTACTTGACCTGTACCATCTAAATTTAGTTCCACTGCAATTTTCGTTTCATTTGTATTACGCTCAATTTTTGCAAAACGTGTCATTTTTTATTCTCCTTTATCCCAGCCACGTGACTCTACTGCACGCGCATGTCCTTCTAATCCTTCTAATCGAGCTAAACGGGCAATTTTCGGAGCATTTTGTGCCCATGTTTTTTCGCTATAGTAAACAACACTTGTCCGTTTAATAAAATCATCCACATTTAAACCACTTGCAAAACGCGCCGTTGAATTCGTTGGCAATACATGGTTCGTTCCTGCGAAATAATCTCCTACTGGCTCTGAACTGTAGCGTCCGATAAAAATCGCGCCCGCATGTGTCACCATTTGTGCAACTTTCTCTGCATCTTCTGTCATGACTTCTAAATGCTCAGGTGCTAATGAATTGACGGCTTTTACCGCTTCGGCTATTGATTCTGCTACATAAATATGCCCGAAGTTTTCAATTGATTGACGGGCAATGCTTTGACGAGGCAGCTTGCGCAATTGTATTTCTACTTGCTCTGCCACAGTATCCGCTAAGTCATCACTCGTCGTAATGAGTACCGCACACGCTAATGCATCATGCTCTGCTTGTGATAATAAGTCTGCTGCGATTTCATCGGCATATGCAGTATCATCTGCTAGTACACAAATTTCTGAAGGCCCTGCAATCATATCAATTGCGACTTCACCGAAAACTTCACGTTTCGCCAGTGCGACAAAAATATTGCCTGGACCTGTAATTTTATCAACCGGTGCAATTGTCTCTGTACCATAAGCAAGGGCTGCAATTGCTTGTGCACCACCAACTTTATAAATTTCTGTCACACCTAATATGTATGCGGCTACTAACACAGCAGCTGGTAGTTTGCCATCTTTACCAGCTGGTGAAGTAATGACAATACGTTTTACACCGGCTACTTGTGCAGGAATGACATTCATTAATACCGAGGATGGATATGCCGCTGAGCCTCCTGGTACGTAAAGTCCTACCGCGTCCAGTGGTGTAATCCGTTGTCCAAGCCAAGAGCCATCTGCTAATGGAAGCTTGTAGCCATCACGTTTTTGTTCCTTATGGTAAAAACGAATATTATTTGCTGCTTCCTCTAAATCTTTATATAATTGTGCATCAAAGCTAGCGACCGCCTCATTTATTTCTACGGCACTCACCTTCAAGTCCTTTGGTGCAAAGCCATCCCATTTTTCACTATAATACTTGACCGCCTGATCACCTTTCGCACGGACGTCCGCAATTACTTGGCGCACAGTTTTTAGTTGCTCTTCATTGCCACTTTCAAGCTGACGTTTTAATGAAATATCATCTGTTAGCGTTGTAATCTTCATGCTACCACCCCTTTTATTTCACACATGTTTTTAAACGTGTTACTAAATCTTGAATGCGCTCACTTTTCATTCGGTAACTCACTGGATTGGCGATTAAACGAGATGAAACTTCTGCAATTTGTTCATACTCCACTAGGCCATTTTCCGCTAATGTTCTTCCCGTAGAAACGATGTCTACAATGCGGTCGGCAAGACCTATCATCGGTGCTAATTCGATTGAGCCATTGAGTTCGATAATTTCCACTTGCTCGCCAATCCCTTTATAATATTTCATCGCAATATTCGGATATTTCGTTGCGATACGTGGCGCAATTTCACTTAATTTTGTATTGGGTAAGCCCGCAGATGCGATGTAACATTCACTAATTTTTAAATCTAAAAGTTCATGCACGGTACGACGTTGCTCTAGTAATACGTCCTTGCCAGCAATTCCGATATCCGCTACACCATGTTCCACATAAACGGGGACATCCATTGGTTTTGCTAAGATAAATCGAATTTTTTCTTCAGGTATTTCGATCATTAATTTGCGCGACATTTCCACTTCTTCTGGAAGGTTAAAACCTGCTTGAATTAACATTTCATATGCTTCTTCAAAAATTCGCCCTTTTGGCATCGCGATTGTTAACTCTGTCATTGCCTACGCCTCCTTACTTCGAAATTCATTTACTACTTCAAATTGTTCTTTTAATGCTTCAACATCTATAAGTCCTTCATACGCTTGGAATGTTACTTGTTTCCCTTGCTCGCGTAAGAATTTTGCCTGTATAAGCGCTTCTGCAAATCGATCTGCTGCAAATAGAACGAGTACTTGATTATTTTCTACTTCGATTTTTGGCATTACTTCATAAAGTCTGTCTACTCGTAACCCAAAGCCCGTTGCACCTACATTGGAACCGAAATGTTCGAGCAGTCCATCATACCTGCCGCCGTTACCTAGAGGGAAGCCACTACCCGTTGCAAATATTTCAAATAACATACCTGTGTAATAACTCATATGGCTCGAAAGTGTAAAGTCAAATGCAATGTACTGCTCATATCCTGCCTGTTCTAAAATTCGCAATAAATTTTGCATATATTCGAGTGCGTCGTTTTTACGTACATATCGCTCAATCGTTTCCATTGATGGAAGGCTGATAGCCTCTTCAATATAAGCTAACAGTGCATCCGATTTAGTTTTCGGTAAATCAAAGGCATGTACCGCCTCTTCAAATCCCACATAATTGCGCTTGACGAGTAATTTATTTAACTTTCCTGCTTGTTCTGCGCTTTCCGTATAATCTTGTAAAATACAGCTTAATACGCCTGCATGCCCAATCGTTACTTTAAATGATGTGATACCGAATGCCTTAATTAAATCAATGGCTGTCATAATGACTTCTGCATCCGCGTAAACCGACTGATCCCCGATTAACTCAATACCCATTTGATCAAACTCTGCTGGGCGTCCACCTTCTTGCTGTTGTGCCCGGAATACGTTTGCGAAATAAGCTAAACGTTGTGGAATTTTTTCCTTTAATAATTTTGAAGTCGTTACGCGTGCGATTGGTGTTGTCATATCTGGGCGAAGTACGAGCGTATTGCCCTGATTATCAACCAATTTGAACAATGTCGCATCAGAAATTGCAGATGCTTTTCCTACTGTATCGAAATATTCAACGGTTGGTGTTTTGATAAATTCGTAGCCGCGCTCTTTCAAAAGGTTGCTTCCCGTAGTTCGAATCAGTTCTAATTTTTCATATATTTGTGGAAATGTATCGCGCATCCCAAGCGGTTTTTCAAACATTTTTATCGATGACATTTTGACACATCCTAAACTTTTATCTGTATTTTATAAACCAGCAAATGACCATATAAATCTACAATATACACTTCACCTCACTAGAGCGCTAAACAACTAGTGTGTGAAAGTATTCTACCGCTATTCATAGTACAAAGTCAACCTATTCACAAAATTTTCATTATTTAAATTTTCTGATATTTCATTTTATTATACCTTAATAATGACCCTACACTCAAATCGATTGTGGCAATATACTGGCATTTGCCAAATACGCATTATGTTCCTTAATTTAATAATTAGAAAATATAGGATGTGTTGTATCGGATATAGAAATTCTCCGTAAATTTTGATGTGGTCGGGAAGTTTGTCTATTAACGGAAAGAAAATGTCTATATACACAGGAATTAGCAACAGTACATAAATTTATATGCCTTTGTTAATTACGTTGTTAAACACTCGCTAATTGGTTATTGGGAAGAAGAATATGGAAGGTAAATGAGGAATCTATGCTAATATAAATTACAGATTGCGAAATGATGGTCTTCAACTAACGGAGCAAGTTTGTTCAATCAGAAGAACAGAAATTGATATAAAACGTAAAATCGCAACACTCACGGAACCTATGGGGAATGACACAAAAGGGGATGGGATTTTTGAAACGACAACATGTTTCGCTTATTAAACTCTTCATCATGATGATCGTTGCACTCCTGCTGACGGGCTGTAGCAAGACAAATGCCGATATCGATGAGTACCTGAACACGGGCACGGCAATGGATGCGGAAGCAAAAGACGTGATGCCCGTTCTTGACGAGTTGCCAACATACAGGGATATCGATTACCGACATACGCAAAAAAAGATGTTCCTCTTCGAAGCCAACTCGGTAGTGCTTGTGGTCGAATATGACACGAAAACCTATGAAAGTGAAAAAGGTAAACTCACAGAAGACTTCGCAATCTCCAAACTGGAAGACACGTCTGAAACGACCGATGATACGAGTCGCCCGAATGTTGAGTTCTCGCTGAACAGCTATGAGTTCCGAGTGTTGGAAGGAAACGGCTATCCGAAATACTTCGGGATGATAGGCACGTCCGATGAACACCAACGCATCGCGTATTTGTACTTCTATGATTCTGATTTGGACAAAATCGGTGAACCAGATGACATAAACCGCATGTCAAGATTTGTAAAAAGCTATTTTGATTATGATTTCTGATGCCTTATTGCAAGTCTTCCTATTTCTATGTACTTCCCAAGAGGTAATTCACCTGCTTCAGTTCGATGAAGATAGTAAAATATTGCTACAAAAAACGCTCAGATTTCTGAGCGTTTTAACTTGTTTTTTAAATAGCTTTTTCACTGTTAGAATGTATGCTGATTAACCTGTTACTTGCGTTGTTAATTTGCACCTTTCTCCCTATCAATCGAACCCGTTAGTCATAAGTTTTTGCTTTTTAATCTACATTTTCTTAACTAATAAAATAGCTTTTAAAAGTCCTTTTGAAAAAGATGGAGTTGATTTCTATTTCAGAGGACAATCTATTTTCAGATGACGTCGCCTCCCACGGCAGCAACGCACTCAATCAAGAAAGGATTTAAAAAGGGAAAATTTTAAAATAGGCTAGCTTTGCACAAAGCACACAGATGAGTCGTATAGAAAGGAACTCAGGCTAAGGACGCCACATCGTGTTGGCCTCGAAGCTGTGCGCCTCATGTGCTTAGCCAACCTAAATTAGCAAATACTTTATTAGAATACTGACAATGAAAAGCTAGAAACTTTTGATGAACTTATACATGCTATTTTTCATTATGCCAAATCGGTTGATCCTGTTTTTTTCGTTCTATTTGTTGCTCTGCTGTGAAAATGATTCGCATTGGATTACCACCAACCATACTGCCAGCTGGTACATCTTTATGCACAAGCGTCGCAGCAGAAACAATTGCATCGTCCCCAATTTTCACGCCAGGTAAAATCGTTGAGTTTGCCCCGATCATGACGCGGCTACCGATTTCAACATCGCCGAGACGGTACTCCTCGATTAAATATTCATGTGCTAAAATGGTCGTATTAAAACCGATGACCGTATTATCACCAACAGAAATACGTTCTGGAAACATCGTATCAGGCATGACCATTAAGGCAATGGAAGTTTGCTTACCTATACGCATCCCCAAAAAAGTACGGTATAGCCAATTTTTAACAGACAAAAAGGGCACAAAACGTCCTATTTGAATAATGATAAAACACTTCATCACCTTAAAAAAGGATACCGTTTTATAAATATTCCAAAGTGAGTTCGCTCCGTCCACCTGATAGCGCTCAGTCCTTCTCATATCTAATCCCCTTTCACAATTCCGATTAAATCATGCATATGTTGTAGCATATAATCTGGATTAAATTGCTGTAAAAATGCCTCTCCTTTTGCGGACCAAGCGACGCCTGCTGTACGCACTCCTGCATTTTTACCACCTTCAATATCATGGGAATTATCGCCAATCATGATAGCCTCATCTTCCGTTACACCTAATTTTTGCAGCGCGAGTAATATCGGCTCTGCATGAGGTTTTACATGTGTAACATCATCTATTCCTACAATGACTTCAAATAAATGACCTGCCCCTAACACTTTCATACCACGGGCTAAGCCATCTTTGCCTTTCGTAGAGACAATCGCTAATTTTATCCCCATTGAATGCAGCTGCTCAAGCGTTTCTAAAACCGCATCATAGCCTCTTACAAGTTCATCGTGATGCAGGGCGTTCCACTTTTTATATTTGGAAATCATTTCATCTGTTTTACCAGGTGTTAATTCGTCAAAAGTCTGCTTCAATGACGGACCAATGAATTTCAAGCAATCTTGCGTCGAATATTGCCCAGGAAATATTTCGTCAAAAATCTGCATAAATGTTTGGACAATCAAGTCATTGGTGTCGATTAATGTTCCATCAAAATCAAATAATAAGGCTTTTGTTTTCATATGGTTTCCCCTTTATTCGTGTAATAAAAACCGCTCGCAAAATTGCAAACGGCTTTCTACTTTTATTTTTTATCTAAATAGCGTACAACTGGTTTGACTTTCATACGACGGTAAACAATTGCAATAATACCCACCGTAATACCAATAATGGACACGACCTGTGCGGAACGTAAATCTCCAATTAAGTATAAGCTGTCTGTACGTAGACTTTCGATGTAGAAACGTCCAATTGAATACCAAATTAAGTAGAAGAAGAACATTTCTCCGCGACGCCAGTTAAATTTACGCGCAACAATTAACACGACAAAACCAATTATATTCCATAGTGATTCATATAAAAAAGTAGGATGTACATAAGTATTTTCATGTTTAATATACATTTGCTCAATAATCCAATTCGGAAGGAAAAGGTTTTCTAAAAACTCACGTGTAACAGGGCCACCATAAGCTTCTTGGTTAACAAAATTACCCCAACGCCCAATAATCTGACCAATCAAAATACTTGGTGCGGCGATATCCGCTAAGCGTAAAAAGCTTACTTTGCGTTTTTTCGTGAAGTAATAAGCGGTAATAAATGCACCAATTAATGCACCGTGGATCGCAATACCACCATTCCAAATTTCAATAATTCGACCTGGATTGGCACCATAATAATCCCATTTCATCGCGACATAATAAATACGCGCCGACAAAATGCCAATTGGTACTGCCCAAATTAAAAAGTCTGCAATAAATTCATCGTCCAGTCCTAATCGAACCGCTTCTCTTTGTGCAAGGAAATAAGCGAGGACAATCCCTATTCCAATAAGTATCCCATACCAGTTCACCGGTATTGGGCCTAAGTGAAATGCAACAGGGTTAATTGCTAATAACTGTATATTCATTTTATTCTCCCTTCAATTTTCAAATCAAATTAGTAATCATCCATCTCATCATTTGCTGCAATCATGTCGTCTAATCTACGAGAAAATTCTTCTGCCGCATTGACGCCCATCTTTTTCAAGCGATAATTCATCGCAGCTACTTCAATAATGACCGAAACATTTCGACCAGGCTGTACTGGAATCGTTAGCTTCGTCACTTCCGTATCAATGATTTTCATTTTTTCTTCATCTAAACCAAGACGATCATAAAACCTCTCAGGGTCCCAATTTTCTAATTCTACAATTAGCGTAATTCGTTTATATGGGCGAATGGCACTTGCTCCAAACAATGTCATAATATCGATAATCCCAATGCCCCGAATTTCAAGTAAATGCTCTAATAATGGCGGCGGGCTACCAATGAGCATACTTTCAGCTTCTTGGCGAATTTCTACACTGTCATCTGCTACGAGTCGAT
The DNA here is from genome assembly GCF_050272495.1 of Solibacillus cecembensis. Lineage (NCBI taxonomy): Bacteria > Bacillati > Bacillota > Bacilli > Caryophanales > Caryophanaceae > Solibacillus > Solibacillus cecembensis. The sequence goes on from NZ_JBNNMF010000004.1 coordinate 185,968, forward strand.
GTCCCTTTTTAATAAGCTCTAACGCGGTTTCACTTTTTCCGACGCCGCTCTTGCCGATAATTAATACGCCTATTCCGTATACATCTACAAGCACACCATGCATAGCCGTAGTTGGAGCAAGTTTACTTTCTAAAAAGTTCGTTAAACGACTTGAAAACCTTGTCGTAGTATTCGGCGTTACTAGAACGGGCACATTATTTTCATTGGAAGCGTCCATCAATTCTTGAGGCACGCTCATATTACGTGAAATAATGATTGCTGGTGTTTGATCCGAACAAAGTTGTTTCATACGTTCCTTTTTTTCAACTGTTGGTAACATTTCAAAAAAGGAGAGTTCAGTTTTCCCTAATAGCTGCACACGATTTGCAGGATAATGCGTAAAATAGCCGGCCATCTCAAGCCCAGGTCTCGAAATATCGCCCGTCGTTATGTATCGACCAATTCCTTCTTGTCCACTTACAAGCTGTAAATCAAATTTTTCCATAACATCTTTTGTAATTACATGAATCATAAATAGGTACGCTCCCATCCTTTTTGCATCTACTTTATATTTTATCATGCCACCCCATATACTACATAAAAGTTGGCTTAAATATCCAAACAAAAAAAACGATGAAGTATAAAAGCACCTCATCGTTTTTTCATAATTATTTTAATCCTGCTAAATATTTTGCGGCTGCTTCAGCGTCGGCACCTTTGATTAAACTAGGAGGCATTCCTTTATCCGTACCATTAATAATAATATCTAAAATCTCTTGTTCCGAATATTTTGCACCTAGCTTATCCAGTGCTGGAGCGCCTGAACCTTGTAATTTACCACCATGACAAGTAGTACAAGATTGCATGACAATTTTTTCACCATTTGGTGCCGCTGTTTCGCCGCCAGTAGATTGTTCTTTATCATCTCCGCCACAAGCTGCTAAAAATAGAGCTGAACCAAAAATTAATGTAAGTAAACTTTTTTTCATTCTGAAACCCTCCAATAATGAATTAATACTGCACTACTTCATTATACCAAACTTATACACGTTTGAAACCTTCGCCTAACACTTCATAAGCATCTGAGACGATAACAAATGCTTTTGGATCAACGGTTTTCAGCACTTGTTTCAGCTTTGTGAACTCTGTTTGATAGACGACCACCATTAATACAGGACGATCTTTCCCTGTATATCCTCCGATTGCCGGAATTTTCGTAACACCGCGTTTAATTTCTTTATAGATTGCGTCTCGAACTTCATTTTCATAATTGGTAATAATATAAACCATTTTTGATTGGCTAAATCCTAGCTGCACAATATCGATTGTTTTAGTCGTAACATATAAACCGATGAGCGCATATAAGCCTTTTTCTAAATCAAACACGACTGCAGCACTCACTGCAATCACGCCATCAATGAATAACACACTCGTCCCTAAAGTTAATCCCGTAAACTTTGTAATAATTTGGGCAAGTAAATCCGTTCCACCTGTCGACGCATTTCCTTTAAATACGAGTCCAATTCCTCCACCTACAAAAATACCGCCAAAGATCGCACCGAGCAATGGATTGAGTGTCCATGCATCCCAATCCCCCGTAATAATTACGAAAAACGGCAATGTCAATGTTCCGACCAATGATTTCAAACCAAATGTCTTACCTAAAACTACAACTCCAGCGATAAATAATGGGATGTTGAATGCATATTGGACAATTCCCGCGTTCCAGCCAAATAAGCCATTCAAAATCGTACTAATTCCACTAACACCACCGGATGCAACTTGGTTTGGAAATAAAAACAAATTAAATCCAAGTGCAATGACCGCCGCACCAATAAGTACAAATACATACTCTAAAACTGTATTTTTTATTGAACTATTTTTTAATTCTGTCATACATATCCTCACTTTTTACTAATCGAATACTAGGGCGTCAGCAACCCAATTTTTTACCTCTTCATAAATTGGAATTATGCACTCTTTTGGAATGTTTAATTGTTCTGCAAGGTCATTAATTCGAACCCAATCTAACTTACTTAAAGCTATGCTGAATTGTAAATAAGGCTGCATTTCTGTATCATTCCCACTAATGGTTTCCATGATGCTTTCTGATAACGGTAATTGTTTCAGCACATCATTCATCGGACGTTTTAAAAGGGAGTCAATTAATGAAAACAAGCCGACTAAAAATGATTCTGAAAAATTTTCTTTATAATTTAAGCGGGCAATTTTTTCACATACTTTTGCTCTGAATAAGGAAGCACGCATTAACTCAACAAATACATCATCATCGTTATTAATATTAATTTCACGCATAGCCAATAAGTAAATCCATTTGCGCAGCTCTGTTAACCCTAAAAGTAAAATCGCTTGTTTAATCGAGCGTACTTTTGATTTTGAACGTTTCGACGAATTATTAATTAACTGCAATAACTTGTAAGTTAAAGATATTTCACGCTCTATATTTTCTGCCAACAAATCAATATTGGGCTCTTCATCACGTAATATTGAAATGATTTGGAAATATTGAAGCGCATTGGTCGGAATTTCCGTCGATTTAATAATTTGTGGTTGTTCAAAGAAATAGCCTTGAAACAAAACATAACCTGAATGCTTCGCCACTTCATATTGCTTCCGTGTCTCCACTTTTTCCGCTAATAATTGGATTTTTGGAAATTGCGTCTTAATTTTATTTTCAATTTCCATTCGTTCCGCTATAGGCGTTAATAAAAAGTCAATTTTTATGTAGTCAACATTTGCGAATAATTCATTGTATATTAAAACTTCCTCACTCATAATAAAATCATCGAGAGCTATTTTAAAGCCGTGTTTTCGCAGTTCAATTATGCGCTGAACTAACTTTTCCGTAATCGGAACATCTTCTAATACTTCTACAACGACTTGAGAAGGGTTTACGTAATCAAGCGTTGTATCCATCAATAAATTTTCTGTGAAATTCACAAATGAGGGCTTACCATTTGTCACATTATCTATGCCGATTGATAAAAATGAGTTGATTAATACATCAACAGTTGCCGTATCTGCATCGACCATTGGAAAAACGTTTTTATCATTATTTCTATATAATAGCTCATACGCTACCACTTGTTCTTGAGCGTTAAATATTGGTTGTCTTCCAATAAAAACTTCCATATTGTTTCCTCATTTCACACCATAATTTAATTTTTTTCGTTTAGCGCGTTTTTATACACACTAAAAATACGAGTATCAACTTCAACTGAGGCCCTATAATACTAGGTTTATAAGATAAATAGTCTTTTTTACTATAAGTGTTTTATATTGTAATTATTGTAAATAAATCTGATAACATTGTACTATATTAATTATAAAAAGAAAATATGGAGGTCCTAATTGTGAATATGATTCAATACGAGCAAAAAGAGTTTGTTGCATATGTTACATTAAACCGTCCCACAATGCTGAATGCCTTTAATTTCGAAATGCTTGAAGAGTTGAGACAAGTTATTGAATCCATCCAAATCCATCCTGATATTCGACTTGTTATTATTACAGGTGCTGGTGAAAAAGCCTTTTCTGTTGGAGCTGATTTAAAAGAACGAAAAACACTTCCAGATGCATTAGTAAAGCGAAATTTAAATCGCTTCGGTGAAGTATTTTCTTTAATTGAACAATTACCACAGCCAACGATCTGTGTTTTAAACGGCTACGCATTCGGCGGCGGTATAGAGTTAGCACTCGCTTGTGATTTTCGTATCGCTGCCGATCATATTACATTAGGCTTAACGGAGACAAGTCTTGGTATAATACCTGGTGCTGGTGGTACGCAGCGTTTACCTCGTCTCATAGGTGAAGCAAAAGCGATGGAACTCATTTTGACCGCGGCACGAATGAATGCACAGGAAGCATTCAACTACGGGATTCTAACAAAAGTTGTACCATCAGAAAACTTACATGAAGTAACAGCTGATTTTGCTACTACCATATTACGCAACGCACCTATCGCAATACAACAAGCAAAATTCGCCATTAAACAAGGCATAAAAACAGATATCCAAACAGGACTGCAAATTGAACGGAAAGCCTATGAACTTACACTTCCGACTGAGGACCGCATTGAAGCATTAAATGCCTTTTCAGAAAAACGTTCCCCACAATTTAAAGGAAAATAAAAATGGACTTAACAAAACAATTTTCACGTTTTGTTAAGTCCTTTAGTAAACTTTTACTTCGTTTTTTTCTTTCTCGCACTAATTGCTCCAATGATAGCTGGCAATACTGAAATAACGATGATTAAAATTAAAACTGTTGAGAAGTTTTCTTTAATAATCGGGATATTTCCGAAGAAGTAGCCTATTAATGTACAGCTCATTACCCATAAAAATGCGCCTAGCACATTATAAAAAATGAAATATTTATAATTCATTCGGCTCGCACCTGCGATGAATGGAATAAATGTGCGGATGAATGGCATGAAACGAGCAATAACAATCGTTTTCCCACCATGTTTGTTAAAGAATTTTTGGGCAATTTCCATACGCTCCCGATTAATAAAGCGCCCGATAAAACTCGTCTCTGGAATCGAAGTCCCGACTTTTTTACCAATGTGATAATTGACCGTATCACCAAGGACTGCAGCGACGAAAAATACAACTAATAACGTCATTAAATTAAATGCACCTAAAGCCGCCATTGCACCACTTGCGAAAAGAAGGGAGTCCCCTGGTAAAAACGGCATAATAACAATACCTGTCTCTACAAATACAATCGTAAATAATATTCCATAAGACCAGTTACCAAATTGTTGAATGATTTCAACTAAATGCTCATCAATATTTAAAATAAAATCGATCAAACCATAAATTATTGACATCTTATTACTCACTTTCGGCTTAAATTTTCTTTACCATTTTAACATACTCAGGTTCATGATGGACTAAAACCCCATCATTATTTCAATAGTTAAGACGAATTTATTGCCTACTAGTTGCATCTGTTATTATAAATACTGTTTAAACCAGCCAGTAATTTGCTCCAAGCGTTCTAGGCGTAAGTTTGGTGTGCCATTTCTAGATAAATTATGATCACATTCTGGGAAACGGACAAATTCAACGTCTTTCCCCATGCGCTTTAATGTAATGTAAAATTGCTCAGCCTGTTCGATTGGACAACGGAAGTCACGTTCACTATGCAAAATGAGTAATGGAGTTTCAACTTGTGCTGCATATTTTAACGGCGAATGCTTCCATAGCTTTTCCACGTCATTCATATCCGCTTGCATTTGCCACTCTGTAAAGTAATAACCAATATCCGATACACCATTGAAACTGATCCAGTTTGAAATCGAACGCTGTGTCACGGCTGCTTTAAATCGATTTGTATGTCCTACAATCCAGTTCGTCATAAAGCCACCATAGCTACCACCTGTTATACCTAGTCGGCTGTCATCCACCCATGAATAATTGGCTAATGCATAATCGACACCTGCCATAATATCTTCGTAATCACCGCCACCATAATCACCGCGCACTGCATCAACAAATTCCTGGCTATAACCGTGACTGCCTCGAGGGTTTACATACAGTACACCATAGCCTTGTGCCGCCAATAATTGCAGCTCGTGGAAAAATGTGTTGGCATATAAAGTATGGGGTCCACCATGAACTTCAACAATTAAAGGATATTTTGTCCCTTCTTCATATTGAGCCGGCTTCATTAACCAACCATGAACAGTTGTGCCATCTTTTGATTCATATGAAATCGCCTCTGGTGCAACAAGTTGTACGTCATTTAAAAAGGCTTCATTAAATGTTGTTAATTGCTTCTTCTCACCTGTAGTAATATCAAAATCAAATAGCTCACCAGGGAACGTAGCATTTGATACGGTTACTAACGCACGATTGCCATTTTTAAAAATCGCATAGCCATAAATATGTTCATTTTCTGGTGAAGCTGGATAAATAGCTCCGTCTAACGTTGCATAATAAAGTCGGACATCTCCACTTATTGATACTTGGAAATACAAATCATTATTTTCAGTCCACATTACAGCTGGTGCTTCCACATTTTGTTGTGTATCCGCAACGGAATAATCGCCTGCTGGTGCATCAAAGCTCTCTGTTAGCTTTTGTGTCAAACCTGTTTCGCGATCATATACATAAATATGCCCATGAGTAGCATTTAAGAAGGTTTGGTCTGCTCCTCTATACGCAATATAACGGTCGTCCAATGAAAACTCCGCACCACCATAATTGCCATCTGCATCTACTAGTACATTTTCCTCTTTTGTCTCGACGTTCACCAAATAAAGTGGTGTACGGAAAACATCATCTGTATTTTCAGCACGATTCACACTGATGACTAACCATTTGCCATCCTGCGATATGCCTTGAATGGAGTGAGAATAATCCCCTTCAGTAAATGGCGTAATTTCCTTTGTGGCAACCTCGATTGCTGCAATTTGTGTAACGCGGTCCTGTGGTAATAAACCGACACTGTCCGCTTTATATTTCAATTTATCGACAGTGTAAGGCTTTAGAAGTTTTGATTCTTCCTTTTCTTCCTCTTGCGTAATAGACAAACCTTTCTTTACAGAGCTAGCAATCCAAATTTTCTCCCCACATGGGCTCCATAAAAATTGTTGAACACCATTTGGTAGCGTCGTAAGTACTTGAGCCTCACCGCCATGACAATTCATCACAAACAGTTGATTTTTTTCATTGCGATTTGATAGATAAGCCATTTTTTTGCCGTCCGGTGACCATGCAGGCGATGTAACCACTTCATTGCCATATGTCCATTGTACGACTTCACTTGTAGCTAAATCGATATGGAATAAATGTGCATTATAATTATTTTCTTGTTCATTAATTTGCGTGCGAATAAATACCGCTTCTTGCTCATTTGGCGCTAAAACTGGATTTGTAATCGATTGAATTTGATATAAATTTTCCTTTGTTAAATACGATTTCATATTCAAACACCCCTTAGTTATTTCGGATTTCGTAATAGATATTCTATCATTAAACACATCTTATTGAAATGATTATTTATAATTATGAATATTTAAAAATTAAAAACCCACCATTTTAAAAATTCGAATGGTGGGCTGAGTCAGCATTTATTGTTTGATTGCTTCTTTTAATGAACGGCGTAAAATTTTACCCGTCGCATTTTTTGGTAACTCATCGATAATTTCAATAACTGTTGGAATTTTATATTTCACGATATGTTTTGCACAGTAAGCTTGAATATCCTCTACTTTTGTTTCAGAATCTTTTAGGACAACATACGCATGTACGGCTTCACCAAAGTTTGGATCTGGGAATCCTACTACGGCCGCTTCAATAATACCTGTATGTGAATAGAGCACTTCCTCAACTTCTCGCGGATAAACATTGTAACCACCGACAATAATCATATCTTTTTTTCGATCTACTATATAGAAATAGCCTTCTTCATCACGTCTCGCTAAGTCGCCTGTATAGAGCCAACCATTACGAATTGTTGCCGCTGTTTCTTCAGGCATTTTATAATACCCCTTCATTACATTCGGTCCACGGACGATTAATTCCCCTACTTCACCTACTGGAACCTCTTCACCATTTTCATCGACCACTTTATTTTCGACATTTGAAACGGACGTCCCAATCGACCCTGCTTTCCGCTCACGATCAGTTGGATTAAAACAGGTAACTGGTGATGCTTCTGATAAGCCGTAACCTTCAGAAACTCGGACATTAAACTTCTCTTCAAAACTATGAAGCAACGTTACTGGTAATGAAGCACCGCCAGAAATAGCTAAACGCACGCTTGAAAAAGCACTTACATCTCCATCATATTGATATAGGAAGTTGTACATTGTCGGTACACCTGCAAAAATTGTCGCTTTATATGTGGCTGTCAGTTCAAAAATTTCTGCTGGGCTAAAGCGCGGCGCAAGTAATAATGTTGCACCTTTCATTAATGGTGCGTTTACTACAACCGTTAAGGCAAAAACATGGAACACCGGCAACGTTGTAACGACGCGGTCATCCGATGTCATTTTTAAATATTCGCCAACATCACGTGCATTCGAATATAAATTTCGGTGAGTAAGCATCGCGCCTTTTGGCTGACCTGTCGTACCCGAAGTGTATAAAATAATCGCTGTATCTTCAGGATCAACAGCTACTGGCTCCACCGTATGACTTGTCGATGCAAGCGCTTGTGTAAATAATGTTGTTTTGGCTTTTGCGGCTTCACTTAAAGCGGCATATTTTTCTGCTACATCCGGCGTTGTTTCACATACGATATAGTTTGTTACCTGTGGGAATCCTTGCACCCCTGCTTCCACAAGTGGTAGTAACATATCTAGCGCAATAACAACTTTTACATCACCATTTTTAATAATGTATGAAATTTCGTCTGGTGTGTAAATTGGATTAATCGGAATCGCCGTCGCACCAATTCGCATCGTAGCATAGAGCGAAATTAAATAATGCGGTGTATTGCCAAGTAAAAATGCGATATGATCCCCTTTTTGTACCCCTAAATCTTGTAAAGCTGCGGCAAATCGAGCAATCGTTTGCTCAAATTCTCCGTAAGAAGTGCCTTGTCCTAAAAAATAATACGCTGTTTTTTCTGGTTGTTCGAGAGCTTGTTGTCTAATATTTTCAACTAAATTCAATACACCCATCCCCTTTTGCGTAAAGTGAATAACTATTCACTTAATTAGCATTATAAAATAAGTATACTGATAAAACAATACCATTTTTACCATCCATTACAATTATCCATTAAAAACAAGCATTATTATCTATCATTAGCACCTTTCTTGTCACGAACGAATATGTGAAATATAGCGCCAACGTATTAAAAAGAAATAGACAACCTGAATACAGCCTATCAATGTAAAGGAAATCACCCCTTCTTTTACGATGGACAGATTCATCACATCATGTAACACCGTTTGAATAACAAGGAATGCAAATGCACTGTGCAAGAGGGCTAACCCCCATGGAAGGAAAAATTGAATACATAAAAAACGAGTGACTAACTTTTTCATTTCGCGATCTGTTAAGCCAATTCGCTTTAACATATTGAATTGCTTTTTCTTTTGGTCTAAGTTTGCATATAATTTAAAATACACAAAACTTCCTGAAGCCAGTAAAAATACAGCAACAACAAGAATTCCTACAAGGGTAAATAAAGAGTAGGTTGCTAATATATAAGAATAATTTAATCCCGTATTTTCATAATAAAATGGCAGTGAATATCGATCGTTTAATACGTATTCTCTAGCAACCATTTGATGAATGCCGACACCAATTTCTTTTGTCTCCATCCATTTTGGAATATCGAAAGTGAAAAGGTGATAGCCGGGTTGCAAATTTAAATAGTGAGCAAACGGCTTTATTAAATATTCATAGTCCTCATCGCTAATAATAATGGAATTACTGCTTATAATAGCCGTTGGGAAAAACATTTTTGGATACACACTATTAATTGTCAGCTGCACGTTATTTTCTATTAACGTCGTTTCAACAACCTTATTTTTTAACTCCTTAATCGAATCCTCTGAGTAGGGAATAAACATTGCTTCTCCTCTTTTTAAGTTAACGAGCGGATAATTGTACGAAAACAATAGATGGTTAATATCCGTTTCCCTAAAAACCTCCACAGGATTTGATGTGAACGAGGAAGTTTGTCTCTTGACCGAAAAACGGGTCATCTGATAGCTAATTCCATTGTCCTCAAGGCTTTCAATTAACTCTACAATATGTTCTCTCTCATACGGATTGTCAATTTCCCCTTTATAAACCATTCCGAGTGGATTAAGTTTATCGTATTGCGAAGTATAGGAAGACATCGCCGAGAGAATACCGACCGTCAAAAAGGCCATCGTTGATACGAGTGTTACAATAAAGAACATCCCTGAATTTCCACGCACAATTTGTACCTGCTCTGCAATTGCCAGCATCCGTGATTTTTTCCAATAATACTGTTTTCGTCTTTTTATAAGATCCATAAAATAGAGTGTTGTATCCGTAAAGAAAAAATACGTCCCTAAAGTAACGAAAATTGGGACGAGCAGCGTATAGTTGAAAATGGAGGATTTCGTTGTAATTAACGCTAAAAAATAGCCTACTATGATTAAAAAAATGCCAAGGAATGCTTGTTTTTTTGAATAGGCATCCGAAACATCAACAATTTTCGGACCCTTTAATACGTCGATGATTTTAATATTTGGTGTGAATATAATACTGATGACTGAAATGACTGTAAATGCACTTAAATAAACGAATAGCGTTAATAAAAACGGTTCCCATGATAAATACAAAGGCAATTCAGCTAAATTTAAAATTTCACGCACAATCATGAAAAAGAACTTTGAAAACGCGAAGCCAAACAGAATTCCTGTAATGCATGAAAGAATACCGATTGTCATCGTTTCAATGAAGATTAATTTGCTTAATTGATGACGGCTCATCCCTAAATGCACAAAGATTGCAAATTCCTTTGCACGCGCCTCTAAAAATGCACGCATCGAATAAAAAATAAAAAACCATGAAAACAACACTAATATGACTTCAGCCAACACCATTCCTGCGATGGAAACTTCCCCTAAAAAACCTCTTTCAATTTCAGGGTGAAACATGACCATGGAATAAATGAAAAAAACGAACACAGAAAAGAAACTAGCCATAAAAAATGCGGCATAGTTACGAAAATTACGGAAAACGTTACGGTAAGCGAATTGAAGAAAAGTCACCGACATGTCCTCCTAATAAACTCAGTACATTCAAAATTCGTTGGAAAAATGTTTGTTGACGATCATCTTGATAAATTTCATTAAAAAATTCACCGTCTTTAATAAACAACACGCGATCACAAAAGCTTGCGGCAATGGGGTCATGTGTCACCATCACAATAGTCGCACCATTTTCCTTATTTACTTTTCCTAGCAATTGTAAAACTTCACGCGATGCATTAGAATCTAAATTTCCGGTAGGCTCATCGGCTAAAATGATTGTCGGCTCATGGATCAGTGCTCTGGCTATCGCTGTTCGTTGGGCTTGACCACCTGAAATTTCATTAGGCCTTTTTTGCAAAATAGCTGTTAAATCTAATTTCCTGCTTAAACTTTTCAAGCGTTCTTCCATTACTGAAATGGGTTGCTCATCAAGCGTTAATGGCAAAATAATATTTTCTTCCACAGAAAGCATCGGCAATAAATTGAAATCTTGAAAGACGAAACCAAGCTGGCGCCGACGGAAATAGGCAAGTTGCTCACTATTTAATGTTTGCGGCTTCGTACCATCAAAAATAATTTCACCTGAAGTAGGCATATCTACCATTGAAATCATATTAAGCAATGTTGTCTTCCCGCTGCCTGATGGACCCATAATCGCCACAAATTCACCTTTTTCAACTTCAAAACTTAATTGGTTCAGTGCACGCTTCGTTACTTTTCCTTCATACACTTTCGTTACTTCATTAATATGTAAGATTGACATTTGCATCCCTCGATTATTGAGTTTTCGTGTTAGTAAGTACCCAAGGCAACACTACTTCAAAGCTAATTTCAATTACTGGTCCATCCATCATTACAGGTATTGTTTCTAATTCTTCGGTCAATGAAAAACAATGCTCCCCTAGCACAATATCCCATGCGTCAATTTCCCCTAATTGAATTTCTCCGAGTACATGATATTTCCCACTATACATAATCGCTAAATTATCATTTACTTGATGGCTATCTAACTGACTTGGCTTTGATAAATCGATCCCTAACTGATTGGCAAATTGTAAGACAACTTCATCCATACTGTACTCACAAGCTGCTACAAAGTTGCGACATTTTTCACTCATGCACCGATAGCTATTAAATTCATTCGCCATTTTAGTTTTTTCTACATCCACTGCTAATACCCAATTTTTAATTTCAATTTCTTGCACGGCTTTTCCCCCTATGAATTAAAAATGACTTCAATTTTTGTACCTTGTCCTACCTCTGAAGTAATGAACAGCTGATGCCCTAATTTATCGCAAGTTTCTTTTGCAATATATAAACCCATTCCAGTTGATTCACCTGTTTTGCGACCATTTTCTCCAGTATAAAAGGCTTTTGTCACTCGGGATAAATCTGATTTTGGAATGCCAATGCCCTCATCTCGAATCGTTAAAACGGTTTGATGTTCGAACTCGGCACTTGAAATAATAATCTTTTTATTCGGTTCAAATGTGTATTTCACAGCATTCGTAATGAATTGATCCAGTAAGAAACGAAGCCATTTCGGATCACTCATGACATATAAATCCTCATCTACTTCGACATTTGGAAATACACGGTTCGCAATAAATAACCGTTTATTTTCATTGATTACCGCAGTTACAATTGCTTTTAAAGGGACTTTGACAATTTGCATATCCTCTTCAAAATTTTCTAATCGTGCATTTATTAAGACCATTTCAAGTCCGCGCTTTAGGCGATCTACTTCTTCTTGCACACTCTTTTTATCGAGTTCCCCGTCCTCTTGCAATAACAGCTCTAACACAGAAACGGGTGTTTTCATTTGATGCACCCATTGATTCATAAATTTGTATTGCCTTGATTGCGTCGCATATAATGCTTGAACCTCATGTTGATACAGCTTATATAATTCATGGAAATAACGTTCTGTTAACGCATATTCCGCTGTCTTTGCATTTTTTTGTAATGCGTCCTCCATCGTTGTTGGGCACTGTGTAATTTTGGCTAAATATCGACGCCTCAGCATATACCGTACAATTAGAAAAGAAGCAACTAACAGCATATTAATCGCAATAGCATAAATGGCGGTTTCCTTGCTGCGAAATCCCTCAAGCCAAAACAATGAGATTAAAAATACCGTCATAAACAATTGGAATAATACGTAAGAACCGTGCTCTTTTAAATATAACTTGATGGCCATTACATTCCCTCCGTATTTAACACAAAACGATAACCTGCTCCGCGAACCGTTTCAATGCTAGAAAGAATATCATAATCCGCTAACTTTTTTCGTACACGCGTCATATTTACATTTAACGTGTTTTCATCAACGAATGCTTGATCATCCCATAACTCTTCCAATAATTGATCGCGGCTCACAACTCTTGGCGCATGTCCCATTAACAGCCCTAAAATAACACATTCCTTCTTTTGAAGTGGTACAGTTACATCCTTTATTTGTAGTTCCATTCTTTCTAAATAAAGTGTTAGCTGACCTTGCTTAATCGTCCGTTCCTCTTGGCGTATCGAGTATTCCCCATATGTCCGGCGTAAATGGCTACGAATTTTAGCGAGCACAATTTCATAGTTAAATGGTTTTGTAATAAAATCGTCGCCACCATTTTCAAGTGCAAATATTTGATCCATCTCTCCAGACCTGGCTGAAATAAATAAAATCGGACATTTCGTATATTGACGCAGCTTACGGCACCAATAATAGCCATCGTATGTAGGTAAATTAATATCAAGCAGTACAAGGTGTGGATTAAATAACGTACATTCTTCAATCACCTGTTCAAAATCTTTGACAATCGCCACATCATATTGGTATTTCCTTAATGTTTCTGCTAATAATGATGCGATTTTCACATCATCTTCTACAACGAAAATTCGGTGCTTTTCCATAAAATCACCTCTCTAATTAATGAAAGCTTTCCATCTTTAATAGTACACTAAAAAAAAGTACACTCAAAGCAATGAGCGTACTTTTTCCATAAATCGTAAATAAAGCACTAATTCTTATCTTTCTAATACGATACAATATTGTTCTTTATATTGTTTATGGTGCCAATTATACATTTGTACGAGATGATCTAGAGATAGTTCTTCACAAGAATATCTATTATATGGGATATTTAAATCATTATTATCTTGATCAATCCACACTTTCCATAGCTCTACTATCTGTTCTTCTTTAATATTTTCTTTTAAGTACTCCAGCAATTGCTTTACTCTTGATTCTGAATAGCCAAAAGTTACTTCATAAATAAATGGATAACTTGTATAGCCACTCACAGTATAGTAAGCGTCCTTTGTAATGACCAATTCATTTAAATCATCTTCATTTTCAGCATATAATATTTGGGCATCAGGATCTATATTCTCCCAAGGTACGAACTCATGTGGCCTTATCCCTAATTCAATCGCTTCCTTAGCAGTAATACACTTCACTTTTGATTCTACTTCTGGCATTTCATGGTTTGTTGCTATAAATGAACAAAAACTCATTTATCCACCGCCTAAATTTAATCCTTACTAAATCTACCCTATCCTTAACTTCAATAAAAAGGAGCTATTCTCCCATTTGAAGAATAGCATCCATTAGTTGAATATAATCATGAATTAAACCATTTTGCTGCTATACTTTTTTATTACCGTTACTAAAATTGCCATAGTAAAAACGATTACGCTATTTGCTATTAAATACTGTCCCAATTGCATGCCGTAAAATATTGCAAAGGGGTCACGGATAATGAATATTGCCAACGCACCACCGATTACACCAAATAAAACGGCTAATAGTAATATTGTAAATGCAGCAAAGTATAGATTTTTCTTCTTTTTGTAGACTATAAACCCAATAATATTTGAAATAACGATAAAGAAACCCATGAGTATCAAGAAAAAATTAGTCATTTAACATCCTCTTTTCAAATCCATCTTTAACCATTATACAAGTAAATGTGATTAGGTTGGCATCATCGTATTGGCATTTCTCCATGCGCTTACTTCACTAAAATACATAGTAAAATACTTACAGCAAAAGGTTAGTATCCTTTATACTCAATAAATTAATTGTAAAAATTCTTCTTTTGTTATGCCACCGAAATAGTTCGGTATGTCGATTGTTTTAAGCTTGTCTTCAATTGCAGTTCGGTCGTATTTTGTACCGACTAATAATTGTTCAATTTCTTCCACATCACCCACACCGAAAAAGTCTCCGAATACTGTAATTTCTTCAATGATTCCCTTACTCACTTCTAAACGTAGATCAATGCTACCTGACGGGAAACGTTGTGATTTTTTAATATTGAAGCGTGGTGATTTTCCGTAGTTCCAATCCCACTCTTGGTAGCGGATTTTCGAAATTTCATGAATTTTTGCCCAGTCGGCTTCTGTTAATTCATAGTATTGAATATTTTCTTCGCCATCGAAAATTGACTTTAAAATTTCCATGCGAAATTGTTCTACTGTAATTTTTTCAGGAAGGAAATCAATAATGTTCGCTACTCGAGAACGAACTGATTTAATTCCTTTTGATTCAATTTTATCTTGTTTCACTTTTAATGAGCTTACTACCGCATCAATATCTAAATTAAACATTAATGTGCCATGGCTAAACATACGTCCGCGCGTAGAATATTGCGCATTGCCAGAAACCTTTTTGCCTTCTGCTAAAATATCGTTACGACCAGAAAGTTCTGAATTAACGCCTAATTTTGCAAGTGCATCTACTACAGGCTGTGTAAACTTTTTATAATTATTAAAACTGTCACCATCATCTTTCGTTAAAAAGCTGAAATTTAAATTGTTCAAATCATGGTACACAGCGCCACCACCTGAAAGACGACGTACAACTATGATGTCATTTTCTTCGACGTAATCTGTATTAATCTCTTCAATCGTATTTTGATTCTTTCCAATAATGATCGATGGTTGATTAATATAGAACAGCAAGTAGTCATCTTTTTCAATGTCCATATTTTTTAATACATATTCTTCAATTGCTAAGTTGATTCGTGGATCTGTAATTCCTTTGTTATCGATAAAATACACTCTTCCTCACTCCTTCACAATCTCTACACATTTATTTTAACGCAAATTGGGCATTTTGTGTTGACGAAATAAAACTGTTATAATACAATAAGTAATATCAACAGAAGTCATATAACAGACTTAAAAAGGAGGAGCCACAATGTTAGAAAACGTAGTCGAATTTTTCAAAAATTTACCAGATAAAATTTGTGTACAATGCGGTGACAAAATTGAAGAACAAAGCGAGTGCTACAGCAACAATTGTGATAAATGCAACTCTCTTTAATCAACGTTGATACACTAGTAGAAAAAAATAACAACTTGCTAACACCTTCATCTTAGTTAAAGATGAACCTATAATAGCTTACATTCAATCCACGAGCACGCTCAAAGCTCGTGGATTTTTTTGTTTTGAAACTCTGAATGGGCATTTTCACATTAAAAATCTCCAATATTAGGTTCTATCCGTCACTTTCTACATTCTATCCATCTACGTAAAAAACGCCCTGCCGCAACGATCGCAACAGGACATTTTCTTCTATTCGGATTACTTACTTTCTACATGATGCTTTGAATAGCGCTTTTTGTGAATTAGCGTAAAATAGCTAAACGTAATCGCTAAACAACTTAATAAATACGTACCTAATATCGACCAGTTAAACATTAAGAATGCGTTATCTCCCATTGAGATGGCAGATTTAAAGCCTTGAACTGAGAACGTCATCGGTAAAAATTTATTGAAAATATGAAGCTGTTCTGGCAATAATTCAAGTGGGAATGTCCCCGCGCTTGTTACTAATTGGAAAGTTAAAATTATAATAGCAACGAAGCGACCTGGATCTCCCATCATTGACACAAGCATTTGAACTAATGCTAAAAATGTAAAGCTTGTCAAAATCGTTGTTACTATAAATTGAGGCATGTTTCCAACTTCCAAACCTAAGCCCCATACAACAATCGCAATCGTAATGAATGATTGAATAATCCCGACAACCGCTAATACAGAAACCTTACTCGCAAACCAGCTCGCACCATTTTTCGGAATAATCGCTGGTTCAACTAATGGGAATACAATTGAAATTAATAGTGCCCCAACGAATAGTCCTAGCGAAATAAAGTAAGGTGCAAATCCTGTTCCGTAGTTTGGTACGTGATTGACTGCTGTTTTTTCAACTTCTACTGGTGAACCGACCATATTATACATATCCTCTGTCGGATGAATATCGACTTGGTCACTTGCTTCCGTTAATTTTTCCGTTAACGTAGCTGCTCCATCTGCTAATTCCTTTGTACCATCCACTAAAGTTGAAGAACCTTGTGCCAACTCACCAGATTTTTCCGCTAATAACGTTGTACCATCATTTAATTTATTCGACCCTGCTACAAGTGTATTTAAGCCTGATGCTAAATCATTTGCTCCTTTAGACGCATCAACAGCGCCTTTGCTTAACTGTTGTAATTTCTCTGCTAACGTTGTGTTGCCAACCGCTAAAGAATTAGCCCCTTCAAGTAATTGTGAAGAATTGTTTGTTAGCTCCCCAACACCTGCTGCAAGTTGTTTTTGACCTGCATTTAATTTGTCTGCGCCTTCACTAAGTGCCGTAATTTTATCATCAAGGCCATTTGTCCCCGTATGAAGCTGTGTTAAGCCACCACTTACTTGCGCACTACCCGTTTGTAATTGCGCTAAAGTCGCTTGTAATACCGCTTGATTTTCCTCTGGCAATGACGGCAATACAGCTTGTAACTGCTCCGCTAATTGATCAATGCCACCTGTGACATTTGCAGAACCGTCCGCTAATGCTTGTATTTTATCATCCATATTAGCCGTTCCTTGAGCTAAAGCTGCTAAATTCGATGAAAGATTTGCCTGACCTGATGTCAGTTCTTTTTGACCATCTGCTAGTTGCCCAACCCCATTAACATATTGGTTAAGCCCTTGGTGTAAGTCTTTCGCCCCCTGTGAAGCGGTTGTTGCACCTGCTGCAAGCTGATTACTGCCATCTGCAATTGTTGCTACACCAGTAGCTAAAGCATTTGCCCCGGTTGCTGCTTGTTGTGCGCCCGCAGTCAATTCAGACGAACCATCCGATAATTCAATTGTACTTGAAGCTAATTGTTGTAAATACCCTTTTAAATCATCTGCACCATCGACAATTTTCTGTACACCTTCATCTAATTGTCCTGCTCCATCTGCTGCTTCAGTAAAACCATCTCCTAAAGTTGTAATGGAATTGAATAATTCTTCAGCAAACGTCGCAGAAACTTGTGCATTTACTTCTGCTTTAATCATTTCCATTGCTGATTCCCCAATTTGAGCACTTAGGAAGTTAAAGCCCTCATTTGGAATGTATTCAATTTTTAACTTTTGAGGTGAATCATCTAATAACGTTGTAACATGCTGTGAAAAGTTTTCTGGAATTTTTATTAAAATATAATATTTGCGATCCTTTAATGCTTGCTCTGCATCATTACGATCGATTTCTTCAAATTTAAATTGCTTACTTTTTACAAGGTTTTCAACGAGTTCATCACCGACTTGTAGCGACTCACCCTCCATCGTAGCACCTTTATCTTCGTTAACAATTGCAACTGGTAAGTTTTCTAAATTGGCATATGGATCCCAAAACGCCCATAAAAACATTCCCGCGTAAAGCACTGGCACGAATAATACAGCAATTGTTGCCACGAGCATTTTTCGAGTTTTAAGTAATTTTAACCACTCTGCTTTAATCATTTATTCTCCTCCAATTAATACTTGTTGACCAAAAACGTCATCTGGTCAACCTAGTCCAAAAAAATTCAATTACACCAAGGCATAATTGCGTCTTTTTGATATCCCCAAATGGCTTATTTTTTTGCTAAGCCGCGGAATATTGTTTCTTTAAATAATGCTAAAATATCCTCTTCTTTTAATGGTTCTTCATGAGTGGATTGCCAGTCTACGATGAACGCAAGATAAGTTTTAAATAGCATATAAGAAACATGTTCTTTATTGCAGTCAATTATTTCACCCTTCTCTATCCCAATTTGAATTCGGGCAGAAATATACGAAATAATTTCTCGTTCAATTTCTAAAAGTATCTGTTTTACTGCTGGCGTTCGTAGCTCTTTTTCCTCTTCTACGAGTTTGGCAAACAATAAATGACGCTCTCTAAATTGAAGCATTTTCATTAATGAAGTATGAGCATTGTGCATAAAGCTCGCATTGGAGTCAATCGATTTATCTGTTTCCCTCTTCATTTCATCAATTAAATTAAGTACTACTTCTTGGAAAAGTTCTTCTTTATTTGCGAAAAACGTGTAAACCGTTCCCTTCCCAACATTCGCAATTTTAGCAACTTGCTCAATTGTCGTAGCTTTGTAACCAAATAACGTGAAAGATTTCGTTGCAGACTGTAAAATTTCCTGTCGTCGATCCACTTGCCCACCTCCTACTAATTCAATTTTGCCAACTACAGTTAGATGGTTTTTCTGCTGAATGATAAAACGAAAATGACCAGAAAACCATTTCGGTCATCTGGTCATTATTATACACCGATATTATTGAATTGCAATAATTAATGACTATCTTTTTCCTCTGAATCCGTATTTTCTTCGTGTCCAGCGCCATGATCCATTGAACTAGAGCTTTCATCTTCTACAACTTTACTCATATCCGGATTACCTACGACTAACTGTTGCTTTGGCATCACATGTAATCCACGTGCTGTTGTGTGAGCAAACATGTAGTACACACCATCATGATCAAATGTATGATCAATCGCATAAATTCCGTCCTCTGTCAATTTTCCGTTTAGCATTTGACCATCCTCGCGCAAGCCTGATTCCCATACTTCAAATTTTACTTCTTCCGCATCATCTACTGCTTCATCACCTTGTGTAACACGCGCTGCAAGCTGAATCGTTTCGTTTACATTTAAATGCTCCGCTGTTTGAATTTCAACAACGACTTCAACAGGCATGACACCATTATCTAATGTATCGACTTCTGGTTCTTCTCCTCCACAGCCAAATAATAATACCGGAATTGCGACTAAACTATACATCCACTTTTTCATTATAATTCCTCCATTATTGGGAGCGTAATCATTACGTCTGTCCCTTTTTCTATTGTGCTTTCAATTTTTAATTTACCATCATGCTGTTTAATGATTTGATCGACAATGGATAAACCTAAACCACTGCCCCCATCTGACCTGCTACGTGCTTTATTGACGCGGTAAAAACGTTCTGTAATATGCGGTAAGTCTTCGGCAGGTATACCTATTCCACTATCAGATACCGTAATGACAGCCTCGTTATCAATTTCTTTCGAGTCAATGAAAATAACTGCGTTTTCCTGAGAGTAACGTATCGCATTTTCGATAACATTTATAAACACTTGCTTTATTTTTTCTTCATCACCCATGACAATCAATTCTTCTTCAAGGCTTTGTTCAATTTGGATACGTTTAGCTAATGCTTGATTTTGTAACAATGACACCGCATCCCGTATTGTTTCAGCTAATACAAGTGGTTCGAATTCAGAAATTGGCATTTTTTCATCTTTTCTTGCAAGCTGCATCAACTCATTCGTTAATCGTTCCATACGGGCAGATTCCCGTGCAATGAGTCTAATCGCTTCATCTTGTTTTTGATCAGTTATATAGCCATTTTGAATGGCCTCACTATAGCCCTTTACATAGCTAATTGGTGTACGCAGCTCATGGGATACCGTTGCAAGAAATGACTTTTGCGCTTCATCTTCCCGTTGAATGGATCTTGCCATCTGGTTAAATGCGGTGGTAAGTGTGCCAATTTCATCTTTGGATGTCACTTCAACTCTTGTGGCGTAATCTCCCTTGGCCATGTGATTCACTGCCAGCTGTAAATTCGCTAATGGATTTAAAATTTTCCGCATGCCTTGATATACAAAAAATGCCGCTACTAATAAAAACATGACCGCGCCCGTAATAAGCAAAACGACTTCTTCTTTCGCCAATTCCGACATTTTTGCTAATGGATAATATAAATAAATAATTCCTTCCAAACGATTTTGGTCGGTGAATGGCAAGATGACAGAAATAATTTGGCGTTCAAAGCGGGTTTCATAACCTATTTTTGTCACAGCATTTCCTGCGATTAATTGCTGGCGCTCATCCGGTCCAATTAATGCATCATAATCCACATCAAACGGCACACATGCACTCAGCTCACGTGGGTTTCTCACCGCAAAAATAGGAATATTTGAATAGGCAGCATAATGATCAATCGCACCAATTAGTTCGTCCGTTACCTTTCCACCTTTATACATCGTTTGCAGCTTTTCACCGACTTCTACCATCGTCACTTTCGTATCTTCCACATAAAGTTGCTCATAAAGAAAGTTTGTAAATATGTACATGAATACAACCGTCGCGCTTAAAAATAAAACAATGAGCAACCAGATTTTCGAGGACAATTTTTTCATGTCGTTTTTTCAAAGCGGTAGCCAATTCCCCACACCGTTTGAATATACTCGCTTGCTGCTTTCGATTTTTTCCCTAACTTAATACGCAATGTTTTAATATGGGTATCTACTGTACGGGTACCACCCGCGTAATTCAGTTCCCATATTCTTTCTAAAAGTTGTTCCCGTGAATACACAAAATTGGGGTTTTGCATAAATAAATGTAGCAGCTCAAATTCCTTTAAAGTCAGCGTTACCATGTCCTCTTCAATGAATACTTTTCGAGCAATTTCATCCATTTTGATCACACCACATTGTAAGAAGGTCGCTTCTACATGCTGCGTGACATTGCCTGTTCTTCGTAATACAGCTTGAATTCGTGCCATTAATTCATTTGATGTAAAGGGTTTGACAATGTAATCATCCCCGCCAATTGTTAACCCTTTTACTTTATCTTCATTTGCATCACGTGCTGTTAAAAATATTACTGGAACTTGGCATATGGCTTGAATCGCTTCACATACTGCAAAGCCATCCTCTCCTGGCATCATCACATCAAGCAACACTAAATCAATCTGCTGCTGTGTTAAAATGTGATAAGCTTCAGTCCCATTCGCAGCCATTTTTATCGTGTAACCAGATGGCGATAGGACGATGTCAATAAGCTGTCTCATATTTTCTTCATCATCTACTATTAATATTGTTGCCATTTGCTACCCCTCCCTTACAAGCAAGTGAAATGGGCCTTTTCCTGTCTGCACCTTTTTTTCAATACTTTTATTATTAATAAAATAAATCGCATGATCGTCATAGCCTGCTACAACGAGAGTATCTTTAAAATGGGCTACGGCAAACGGGTTCGCACCAATTTCAAGCTGCCACTTAATCGTTCCATCCTCGTTCACCACATATAAAATATTTCCCCCATGGCTAACAACAGCAATTTCATTATTCTTTTGTGAGAAACCAACCGGCATCAGCGGCATTGGGATTTCCTTTAACTTTTCACCTGTTGACCGCGCATAAATATCGACTGTTTGATTAGGACTACTACCTTCACCATGCCCACCAACCCATAACTCGTCTCGCCCATTAGGTATGACCAATCCATGCGATGATGTTGGTATATCCCATTCATCTAAGAGCGCCATTGTTTCAGTAGAAATAACCGAAAGAATCGTGTCTTTATAATTAATGACATATAGCTTGCCATCACTTACTAACATCGACATTGGATAATTATGAAGCTTTACTGTATGCTGCAATTTCCCTTTCATTGTATAACTCGTAAGTTCATTCGTTTTACTATTCGTAATAAATATCTTTTCAGTCTGTTCATCAAAATACGCGTTCGTTACACCTAAGCCTGTGTTAATTGTTTGCATATGCTTCCCAGTCGAAAGCTCGTATAAACTAGCTTCTGCCAATTGATGACCATACAATAAAATGGCATCATTGCCGACTAAAACAGCACCTGTATACGCTTTTTCCAAAGGCCATAAAGCAATTTCATTCGCTGATTGATCAAAAAATGTAATAGATGGCTCTAAAGTATTGACCGATGCAACGAATGATTGATGTGGATCAATACGGTCAAAACGGTCATCAGAACAACCCGTAAGTAGTAAGATGAATAGAGAAAACAACATGAAATGCGCTCGTTTCATTATTCGTCACCTCGCTTTTAAGCGTACTAAATAATTGTGAAATTTGCATGAAAGACGTGAGATAAAATTGTGAACAAAATAGACATGCACGATGAAAAAATGCTGTACTAAAAGAGTATGTCCTTTAGTACAGCATTTTCATATCCATTACATCATATCTAGTCACGCAAAAAGTTCATCAATCACTTTGTCCGCTGCTTGTTTCCCCTGCGTCACACAATCCGGCACGCTAATCCCTTTGTAGGAACTCCCTACAAGATGAATTTTAGGATAATCCTTATGAAATTGTTCGTCCATTTTTTCCATACGTGCTTCATGACCAATCGTATATTGCGGCATGGATTCTTTCCAACGTGCAACAACTGTAAAAATAGGTGAGCTCGTTAAACTAAACGCCTTTCGCAAATCTTGCAGGACAATTTTCTCGATCTCACTGTCCGAAAGCTCTACAATCGATTCGTCCCCTACACGACCAATATAAACGCGCAATAAATCATGGCCTTCTGGTGCTACATTGTCCCACTTGCGATTATTCCACGTGCATGTTGTAATGGCAAAATCACTATTGCGAGAAACAAAGAAATTTAACGTATCTGTATGCTTTCTCATTTGTCCTTTTTTAAATGCCATTGTAACCGTTGCAATCGTCGCATAATTCATTTGGGGAATTTGCTGCATCGCTTCTGATTCACTAAATATTTTTTTCGTTACGTTAAATGGGGTTGTGACAACGACCATATCTGCCCGAATCGGTGCACCGCTATTTAAATTAACTTGATATGTGTCATCTGATAATTTTTCAATGGCATCTACTTTAATTCCTTTTAAAATGGATTGGTCAGCAAGTTCTTGTTCCAGGGCTTCCACCAATGTTTCAAGACCATTATTAAATGATTCATAATGTATTTCACCTTGTCCGCTGTCTAACGCATAAATACCTCGTCCCGTCTTTTTCATACCTAAAAGTAAACTACGATAATCTTTCTCTAACTGGTAAAATTGCGGGAACATTGATTGCATACTTATATGATCGACGTCTCCTGCAAAGGTACCTGCAAGCACAGGTTCTACTAAATTTTCTACGACTTCCTTACCAAAGCGTCGTTGGAAAAATTCACTTATTGGCTCATCCGCTTCATGGCGAAGTTTCGGTAAAAATAAATCTCCTGCCGCACGAATCTTACCACTTAAAGAAAGTACATTCGATGTCATAAACGCAGAAATATCAGGTGACCCCCCGAGCAATAAATTACCCGGGATGGGATGAAGTTCGCTACCAATGGCAATGTATGTTCGACCATCTTTATTTTGAATCATTTCATGTTCGATATTTAATTCACGTGCCAACTCGCGGACACTTCTACTTGTATCAAAAAACGATTCGGGGCCACGTTCGATAATAAACCCATCTTTTCGTACTGTATGGATTTTTCCTCCTAAACGTAAAGACGCTTCACTTAATACTACGTCTAAAGGTAAATTTTGCGCCTTCGCTTCTTGCTGTAGATAGAATGCCGTCGTTAAGCCTGTGATTCCACCGCCAACGATAACAACCTTTCTTCTTTTTTCTGTCACCTTCATCATCACTCTCTACTATAAATCGCTAATTTTTGATTGATTGCATCTACCATCGCATCGATAAATAACGGATGTGTATTAGGCATCGTTGGACGATAATAGCTCGCACCAATTTCATCACAAACTACCTTACACTCAAAATCGTTATCATAAAGAACTTCTAAATGCTCTGTTACGAAACCAACTGGCGTGTAAATAAATGCTTTATATCCTTTTTGTTCAAATAATTCTTTCGTTAAATCTTGTACATCCGGTCCTAACCATGGCTCTGGCGTTTGACCTGCTGATTGCCAACCAACAACAACATTTTCAATTTCAGAAGCTTGTTCGATTAGGCGAGCTGTATCCACTAGTTGTTGTTCATACGGATCACCAGCTAATTTAATTTTTTCTGGCAACGAGTGATTCGAAACGATTAAACAACAGTTTGCACGTTCTTCTTCTGACATTTTAGCTAATTCACCATTAACGGCTTGCTTCCAAAACTCGATAAATTTCGGCTCATCATACCAAGCTTCCACTGAAGTAATTTTTAATGTGCCACCTAATTTGTCAGCAGCCTCTTGTGCACGGCCATTATATGATTTTACTGAAAACGTCGAGAAATGAGGTGCTAAAACAATGGAAACAGCCTCTGTAATTCCCTCGTTTACCATCGCTTGTACCGCATCTTCTACGAAAGGCTCGATATGTTTTAATCCAATAAATACTTTATATTCAATTTCATTTTGTACTTCGTTTAAACGTGCTCCTAGTGCTTCTGCTTGTGCAACAGTCATTTTAGCAAGTGGCGAAATTCCACCAATGGCACGATAGCGCGCTGCTAAATCATCAATATGTTCTTGAGACGGTTTGCGACCGTGACGTATATGTGTATAATAACGCTCAATATCTTCTTCTTTATACGGCGTACCGTATGCCATTACTAATAATCCACGTACTTGTTTCATGTCTTTTCACCTCTAAAATGTTATCAGTTATTTAACCGCGCTTCGCAATTTGTTCGCGACTATATTCATGTACAAAAGTTGTTAAGCGCTTTAGTACAGCCGGACTTACATCTGGGAATACACCATGACCTAAGTTGAAAATATGACCGCCTTTATGTGCTAATCCTTGATCCACAATAGCTTTTGCACGCGCTTCTAAAACATTCCAATCTGAAATTAATAATGTCGGGTCTAAGTTACCTTGTACAGCTTTTGTTACGCCACGCGCCTCTGCGTCACGAATTGGTAATCGCCAATCTAAACCGACAACATCAATCGGTAAATCATGCCACTCATTTACTAAATGAGATGCACCTACACCGAATTGAATTAATGGAACATTTAATTGTCGAAGCTCACCAAAAATACGCGTCATGATCGGTTTAATGAAAATGCGGTAGTCTTCCACATTTAAAGCTCCAACCCATGAATCGAAAATCTGAATCGCTTTTGCGCCAGCTTCTACTTGAGCTGTAATATCCGCAATAATCATATCTGCTAACTTATCCATTAATGTAAACCAAGCTTTTGGCTCAGATACCATAAATGATTTCGTTTTTGCATAGTTTCGACTTGGACCGCCTTCAATCATATAGCTCGCTAATGTAAATGGTGCACCACCAAAACCGATTAACGGTACATTCAACTGTTCTTGTGTCAGCATTTTAATCGTTTCCAGAACATAAGGTGTATGTTCTTTTGCGTTGAATTCACCTAGCTTCTCAACATCCGCAACTGTACGAATTGGATTTGAGATAACAGGGCCAATTCCCGCTTGTATTTTCACGTCAACACCAATACCAGGTAATGGTGTTACTATATCTTTATATAATATTGCTGCGTCTACATCATATTGTTCTACAGGTAGACGTGTTACATATGCACATAATTCCGGTTGCATTGTAATTTCTTCTAGTGAATATTTCGCTTTAATTTCACGGTACTCTGGCTGTGAACGTCCTGCTTGGCGCATAAACCAAACGGGTGTATGTTCTACTGCCTCCCCACGAGTAGCACGTAATAATGTATCATTAAATTTTGTCATAATTCATCCCAACCCCTTCAGATTCTAATATGTATTTAATTCTATATCGTCAATGATATCCATTATCGACTATAAACTTTTCCATTAGTATTGTATAGTTTTCTCATACAAATGTCATAAAATTGTTCTTTCTAACACCCTCTTTTTGACAAATAGGTTGAACTCCAATATAAATGGAAATATTAGAGTAAGAGGAGGTTGTTATATTGAATTTTTACATTACATCTGGAACACCTGATTTTATGGAGAAATTAATCGCTAAAAATCACAAAGAACCGCTTATTTTATTACACGGCAACGGAAATTCAGTTGTTCTTCACGAAAGTCCTAAAAAATCAATTTTTGCAGTACCACGCAATTTTGAAGTGCTCGGTGAGATGGGACAATTCGAGCAAAAAGGGTATTTTACTTTTTACAATATGCCGATTCTGTCAGATGGGCGTCCTGTTTTTGAGAACGCCGTTTCGGATGCCATTGTGTCATTGAAAAATGATAGTACAGTCATCGCCTATCGTTTTTTACGACCAATTAAAGAAGATACGTACCTTCTCATCATCCAGTGGGTAGGACCTGCGTCATTTGATGTTTGGAAAAATGGGCAAAATTATAAAGAAACAATTGCTCCAATTTTAGAAGGAAAAGCGTCGATTATTCAATCCATGTTCGATACCGCTTTTTATATGACAACTTATAGTGCACCACCGAAAGAATAACACGAACTAATTTCATACCTTTTTTTAAAGCTACGATTGTATTTCGTAGCTTTTTTCTATAAAATTGGTATTTACAGAATATTTAGATACACGAAAATTTTTGGGAGGGTTGTTCATTGAATATGCAACTTCAAATCTTCATTGCTTTTTTCAGATCTGGCATTTTAGGCTTTGGTGGTGGTCCAACGACGATTCCACTCGTACATAAAGAAGTCGTAACGAATTACAAATGGATGACAGATGAAGAGTTTTCAGATGTCATTTCAATTGGTAACACGCTACCTGGACCTGTTGCTACTAAAATGGCTGGCTATATTGGCTATCGTGTCGGTGGCTGGCTCGGACTTGTTACTGCGTTACTTGCAACTGTATTACCTACTGTTGTTCTTATGATTATTTTACTAAGCTCACTTAAACAATTTAGCGAATCTAAATTTGTAAGCGGCATGACTAATGGTGTTATTCCCATTGTAGCAGTCATGATGGGTGCCCTTACTTGGGACTTTATGAAAAAGGCAAAAACTTCACTAGGCTTGAAGATTGCAGCATTAATTTTTATTTTGAGTTTTATTGCAATCGCGCTACTCAATATTCACCCTGGGATTGTCATTGCAGTGTTGCTTATTTTAGCACTCGCATTACCTGTTAAAGGAGCTGATGCCTCATGACATATTTCCACTTATTTTTAGCATTTTTCTTTCCTAATATACTTGGATACGGTGGCGGTCCTTCTGCTATCCCATTAATTGAAATTGAAGTTGTTGATAAGTATGGCTGGATGACTAATACAGAATTTAGTGAATTAATAGCACTTGCAAACTCTTTACCTGGTCCCATTGCAACTAAACTAGCAGGCTATATTGGTTATTCTGTTGCAGGTGTTACAGGTAGTGCTGTTGCGCTCTTTGCGACGATTGCTCCTTCACTAATTTTGATGATTGTTCTATTAAATCTACTATTTAAATATCGACATTCTACTCGTGTGAAACGATTATCGAGCTATGTTTTACCAGCAATTGCTGTCCTATTACTAACACTTACTTTTGATTTTTTAAAAACGTCATATGACCTAAACAACATCATTCCAACGGTGTTATTAGTAGTTGGTGGCTATTTTGCATTGGAGAAATATAAAGTTCACCCTGCTTTTGTTATCTTAACTGGGCTTATTATTGGTGGGCTGTTCCTTTAAGTTTGATTTGCGCCGCTTCTATATAGGAGGCGGCGTTTTCTTATTTTCCTGCGAAGTAAGCATTCTCATACAATCACGTGCTAATTTATGGAAAATAATTTCTATTTTATTTCCATAATTGCTCAAAAAAATTTATTACTCGTCGATATATATTAAAAGTTTCTTTGTGAGGTGATAATTAATATGCGAATGGGTAGTTGGATGGCGACTGGTTTAACGATTTATAACAGCTATAATCGAAATTACAATGCGATGAACAAAGCCCTGTTGAGAATTTCAACTGGTTACCGAATAAATAGTGCGGCGGATGACCCAGCAGGCTTAGCCATCTCCGAAAAAATGCGGGCACAAATTCGAGGGCTCAATATGGCGGGGAAAAACATTCAAGATGGGATTTCTATGATTCAGACAGCTGAAGGCGCATTGAACGAAACACATGCAATCATTCAGCGGATGCGAGAATTATCGGTGCAAGCTTCATCAGATACGATGACAGATGACGATCGTAAACTTATTGATATTGAGTTTCAAGAGTTGAAAAAAGAAATTACACGAATTTCTAAAGACACGGAATTCAACACGCGGACACTGTTAAACGGAGACTACAAGGACAAGCCCCTAAAGCTTCAGGTTGGCGCAAATAGCGGGCAAACAATCGATATCTTTATTGGAGAAGTGAGTAGCACATCGCTTGGCATGGACGATTTATCAATTGCCACAAGAGAAGATGCCGAAAAATCTCTATCTGCACTTGATGATTCGCTCAAACAAACGTCGAAGGAACGCTCTCGTCTCGGTGCTTACCAAAACCGTTTAGAGCATACCTACAATGTTACGATGAATACAGCCGAAAATTTAACAGATGCCGAGTCGCGTATTCGGGACGCCGACATTGCAAAAGAAATGATGAATTTTACAAAGGCGAGTATTTTAATGCAAGCAAGTCAATATGTGATGCGTTTGCATATGCAGCAAGCCCATTCTATTTTACAATTACTCGATACAGGCATTAGAAAGAAGGGCTATTAGTGATTTGGGACTGACCCCAAAAATATAGACAAATAAAAAAAGCATCTTCGATTGAATTCGGGTTTAGATACCTAAAATTCAACTAGGGGGTGTTTTTTTA